>CANIEM010000038.1 GCA_947466515.1 Verrucomicrobia subdivision 6 bacterium
AAATAAAATATCGTGATCGGATCAGCTTTGAAACAAAGCGCGGACCTCGGCCGTATCGGGATAAACCATCTTTTCGCTCGGCCCGCTCTGAAACACCCCGTTCTTGTAATACGGAGTCTTGAGGGCGAGATCGATTTGGGGAGGAGAAGCAAACCCGCCCAAGAAACAAGGCAGTTCAGACCCCTTTGGTGCGTGAAACACCCCACACGGTGCAAGCAGGCAATCCAACGTATTCACCTCCCACCATCCTCCCGGTTCCCCTAGATAGGCAGACCCGCGTCCTCCCCATAGAATGAGGCACTCATCCGAGACTGGATGCGTATGGGCAAAATCCGATTCGTTCTGACTGAAATGGAAGTTAAACCCGCCCGTGCGGGAACCGGCTCCCGGCCAAACCACCATAACTGCCGGCCCCCCTAAAGCTCCAAGCTGCGTCCCTCGAAACATATTGAACAAGGCCCCTTCCCGCCGGATATCGGCCGACGAACGGTTCCATGAGCGTGCCGCGGATTCTGTCTCCCTGTATTTCAAAGCCAACGGAGCTTTGAGTGTCCCAGTGTCCGCATTCAGACCCGCATGAAAACAAGCTTCATGGTTCATCACTCCCATCGCCAAATCATAAAATCCCGCTTCAGTATAAAGATCAAACTGGGGCGGGGTGATTTGCGAAACCAACACCAGATTGTCCTTGTTGCCCGAAGTGTTTCTAACCGCATGAGGAACTCCTTCCGGGAAATACGCGATATCCCCAGGCTCGACGGAAACCCACCGACCCAAAAGAAACACTTCTCCCCGACCGGCCGCACAAATCATAACCTCCTCCGCCATGGTATAGGCGTACGAGACACTTTCCTCCCCAGGCTTCAGCGTTAAAACATGCACGCTTTCCGTCTGAAAGCCGTTCCCCGGCCAGGCGATCAGCCGCGTGTGAACCCCATGTGTCCGAATGACCACCCCCTCATTGAGATTCCCGATCGCCCCATGAGCACGAATTTGGCTGGAAGTGTAATACTTTGCCTGATGCTTGGGATCCGCCATGTCCTACTCGTAGAGCTACATACACAAAGTGTCCAACCCGAAGCTGTAGGATAGATCGCCAAAACATCCCTAAGGAGGCGTAAAATATATATGCCAGAAGAATACCAAATATTTTGTCCTATTGCGTGTTTTCTCCCGCGTTGACCCGGCTTCTTTTTCCCCCAGCCTAACCCAATGCTTGAATCCCTTCGCCGGAAGCTTTTTTATCCACTCAGGTTTTGGCGGATCAACTTTTTCCTTTGGTGTGGCTTTGGCTTGCTCGCTTTTCTCATCCGCCTCGTCATGCAAGAGGACCTCCCTCGCGCGATTCAGATGACTCTTTCCACGGAAACCATCGGCTTTCTCCTCTCCGCTCTCTTGCGCTACATTTACAAAAGAGCAGGCCTTCAGCGCATTCTCCGCCCCTCCTTTATTTTTCTGGCCATCCTGCTTACTGCCGTCACTGCAGGACTCCACGCCGCCCTCATGCAAACGTTTCTCTCTTGCCTCAATCTGCTCTACGCCCCATCTGGTGCTTCGATTCATTTTGCCATCTGGGAACGTTGGGTCGTCTTCACCATTCTCATGTGGTTTGTTTATCTCTCGTGGACTTTTGCCTATCTCTGGCTGAAGGCTGAATTTCACTCCCAAACAGAGGCCGCCCTTGAGGCCAAAGCTCGTGCTGAAGTTCAATCCATGGAACTCCAGCTCATCCGATTCCAGCTCGACCCTCATTTCCTCTTCAACTCCCTCAACGGCATCGCCGCCGAAATTCCCATTCACCCTAAGATCGCCTCCAATATGGTCGATGAGCTGGCCACCTACCTGAAATACTCTCTCGATCATCGCCATGAACTGATCACCCCTTTGGCCGTGGAAATCGATGCCGCCACCTCCTACCTCAAAATCCAAAAAGCCCGTTTCGGAAGTAAACTACAAACCCGCATCACCGCCTCTGCAACCACACGAAAAATTCTCGTCCCCAGCTTCATTCTCCAACCCATCGTGGAAAATGCCTTCAAATACGGTCCAGGTAAAAGTTTTGCCCGCCTCACTCTCCTCATCACCGCCCAAGCGAAAGCCGGCCATCTCATCCTTCAGGTGAAAAACTCAGGAAAACTCTCCTCTTCCCAAAAGGGCTCAGGCCTAGGACTGGACGCCGTCCGACGCCGTCTCGAAATTCGCTACCCCGACCGCCACCACTTTACTCTGACGGAGGCAAAAGGATTTGTTGTCGCCACTCTCGATTTAGAGGGGGAACCATGCTCCGTGTAATCCTCTGCGATGACGAGCGACTCGCCCTTCAACGCCTACGCCAACTTCTTTCTCCGCATCCAGACATTCAAATCGTCGGGGAAGCCAAGACCAAAGCCGCCGCCCTCAAACTGATCCGCAAAGAAAGACCGGATGCCCTCTTTCTCGATGTCCAGATGCCAGGCGCAACTGGCTTCGATCTCTTGAAAGCACTTCACCCGCCGCCCAAGACGGTCATGGTCACCGCCTACTCCAAATACGCAGTCCAAGCGTTCGATCTCGATGCCGTTGACTACCTCATCAAGCCAGTCAGCCCCCAACGTTTCGCCCAAGCCGTTCATCGCCTCCAAACCGCCTGTTCCAAAAAAGTCGCAATCTCCAAGACCGCTTATTCCTTGCAGGACCGAATCTGCCTCCACACCCCCCATCAATCGATCGTCGTCCCCATTGAGTCAATTCCCCTTCTTCAAGCCGACGGGGATTTCACCCGGATCCATATCCCCGACTCAACCCCCTTGATGATCTGCCAGCCTTTGGGTAGTTACGAAAAGATCCTGCCCTTTCCACCCTTCGCCAAAATCGATCGCTCCCACCTCGTAAACTTAAAAAAGATTACCCGCATCGACCGAAAATCGCGGGACGAGGCAAACCTCATTCTTGACGGCGCCCCCCAACCCATTTCCATCGGCCGCACCGCCCAACTTCGCCTCAAAGATTTCCTACCCAAACCGTAATTTGGGGTCAGAGGTCAAATTCCAATTTTACATCGTCAATATCGTCCCCGCCTTTTCCTCCCCCTTCACCACCTTCGTCATCGTCCCCGCCACCCGACCATCCACAAACTCCACCCTCTTTAATCCCTGCCGCAACGCCGCCGCTGCCGATCGACACTTCGGAATCATCCCCGCACGAATCACTCCCCCCTCTTCCATCTTCGCCAGCTCCACCACCCGAAGCTCTCGAATCAAAGAAGCAGGATCACGGCGATCCGCCAGCACTCCCGGCACATCCGATAAAAAGATTAGCCGCTCCGCCGCCAGTGCTCCCGCCAAAGCAGCGGCCGCCACATCCGCATTTAAATTCATCGCCCCCCCATCGTTGCCCTGCCCCACCGGACTCACCACCGCCGTCTCCCCCGCCGCCAATGCCTTTCGCACCTCCTCCACCAAACATCGCTCCACCTCCCCCACCCTCCCTAAATCCACTACACCCCCTTCCGACAACCCAGCCACCGCTTTTCGTGCCAGAAAAACTTTTCGCCCACTCACTCCTCTTGCCTTGCCACCCTGCCCATTCAACTGGGCTACAATCCCAGGATTCACCTTCCCATCTAACACCTCTTCCACCGCCACCATCGTGGCTTCGTTCGTTACCCGAAACCCCTCTACAAAAACCGGCTTCAATCCCCGCTTCTTCATCTCCGCACTAATTTCCTTACCCCCGCCGTGGACTAAAACAATCGGTATCCCCCCACGCGCCAATCCCGCGATCTCCGCCAGAATTTCCCCGACTTTCGCAGGATCATCCATTGCGCTTCCCCCATACTTAATCACCACCGCGCCACTCATACTCCTACTCCCCTAAGTTAATCCGCACGTACTTTTCCGAGAGATCGGTCGTCAGCATAGCATAACTCCCTTTGCCCAAATTCAAATTCACCTGAATCGCTACCCTGGACCGCCGCGCCGCCGCCCGCAACCTCCCCATCGGCGTCGCCGCCGCTATCCCACCCCGCACCGCCGCCACCCCGTCATAATGAATATCCACCAACTCTTCCCGCATCCGTGCCCCACACGCCCCAATCGCTCCCATAATCCTACCCCAGTTCGGATCCCCACCATGCCACGAAGTCTTGACCAAAGCCGAGCGCACTACCGCCTCCGCCATCTTTTTTGCATCCGCCTCCGTCGCCGCACCCGTCACCGCCAACTCAATCACCCGCGTCATTCCCTCACCGTCCCCCACAATCTTTTTCGCCATCTCCAACATCACCATCTTCAGAGCCGCGGCAAATTTCCCCATATCCGCATCATAACTCTTTAAGGGCCGATTTCCCGCCGCTCCATTCGCTAACACCAGCACCGTGTCGTTCGTGCTCATATCCCCATCCACACTGATCCGATTAAAACTCTGCTCCACCGCCTCACTCGTCACCCGCGCCAAAGTCGCCCGATCCACCGCCGCATCCGTCGTCACCACACACAGCATCGTCGCCATATTCGGATGAATCATTCCCGCTCCCTTGGCCATCGCCCCAATCACCACCCTTCTTCCTCCCAAACTTAAACGCACCGCCCCCTCTTTTCTCACCGTGTCAGAAGTCATAATTGCCCGCGCTGCCACCGATCCCCGCCCAGGCTTCAAAATCCGCGCGCAGTTCCGAATCCCCCGCAACACTTTGCGAATGGGTAGAGGCACCCCAATACGCCCAGTCGAGCAGACCAACACCTCCTGCGGCTTGCATCGCAAAGCCGTCGCCGTCGCCACCGTCATTCTTTTCGCATCCGCAATTCCACGCACCCCCGTGCAAGCATTCGCATTGCCACTATTAATAATGATCGCCCGTACTTTTCCGTTCTTCAGATGCTGCTGACTCACCCGCACCGGTCCTGCCTTCACTTGATTCGTCGTGAACGCCCCAGCGGCATCCGCTGGACAAGTAGAAACCAGTAACGCCATGTCTTTCTCGCGCCCCGCCTTCAATCCCGCATGGATCCCCGAAGATAGAAATCCCTTCGCCGAAGTGACGTTCCCTGCCTTGATCCATACCCACGCCGGCTTCACCACTCCAATCCCTCACCTTCGGGTAGCCCATGCCGCAAATTAAAACAGTGTACCGCCTGGCCCGCAGCCCCTTTCCCTAAATTATCAATCGCCACAATCACCAAACCCCGCCCCGTCCATTCATCCACCCGCACCGCAATCTCCGCCCCCTGCCGTCCCGCCACCCGCTTCGTCTCTGGCAAAGCCTCCCCCGTCAATACCCGCACCGCCACCGCATCCTGATAAAATTGCCGATACTCTTTCTCCAAAACCGCTGCCGAAGTGCCCTTCTTCAACGGAAAAGAAATTGAGGTCAACATCCCCCGGTGCAGCGGCGCTAAATGAGGCACAAAAGCTACCCGCACCGCACTCCCCGCAATCGCCGAGAGCTCCTGCTCAATCTCAGGCCGATGCCGATGCTGCGGCACGCTATACGCCCGCAAATTCTCATTACACTCCCCAAAAAGATAAGCCCCCTCCACCTTCTTCCCCGCACCCGACACCCCGCTCATCGCCGAAATTACTATCCCACCCTCCCCCACCCACCCCGCCTTCAAGACCGGCGCCAATCCCAATATCGCCGTCGTCGGATAACATCCCGGACATGCCACCAAATCCGCTTTCTTTATTTTTTCCCGGTAGATTTCTGGCAACCCATAGACTGCTTCACTCAACCGCGCGGGTGCCGGATGCACCATCCCATACGTCTTCTCATACAATTCCGCATCCTTCAGCCTGAAATCCGCACTCAAATCAAAAACTTTTTTGCCCAACGCCCGCAACTCACCCCCGATCGCAGCTGAAACCCCATGAGGCAACGCCAGAAAAAATACCTCCGCCTTTTGCGAAACTTCTTTCGCCGAAAGATCTTCGCAACGCAATCCTCCCGCCGCCCCGCCAATCGCTAAAGTCTCCTCCAGCGTCTTCCCCTTCCACTGCCTCGAGGTCACTGCCGTCAACTTCATCCCAGGATGCCGAGCACAAATCCGTACGAGCTCTTCCCCCGTATAGCCGGAAGCGCCCAAAATAGCGGTGGTTACGAGCGATTTCATAGGAACGGCACAATAAAGCCGGCACCCTCACTTCTTCCACTCCCAACCACAAAAAAAGTGGCCGGTAGTGAACAACTCTTCCAATCAGCGTTTCGAGAACTGGAAGCGTTTCCGCGCACCAGGCTGTCCAGGCTTCTTCCGCTCACGCTTCCGCGGATCCCGTCTCAGCAACCCAGCCTTCTTCAAAGCACCACGCTGCTCTGGGAGAGTCTTGTTCAAAGCCCGCGCAATTGCCAAACTGGCCGCCCCAGCTTGACCTGAAAGACCACCCCCACTTGCCCGAATCCGTACATCAAACCGTTTCTCTTCCTTAATCGTCACCAAAGGCTTCATCAACTCGATCCGCGTCGAGGGAGTTGGGAAATACTCTTCCAAGGCCCGTCCATTCACCGTAATTAAACCTGTTCCCCGCTTCAGATAAGCTTGAGCCACCGCCGTCTTCCGCCGCCCCACCCCATACTTGTCTTCGTTCGCCATAAATTTATTACCGACTTAGCGGAGCTCCACTTTTTCAGGTTGCTGCGCCACATGGGGATGCTCCGCCCCCCCATAGACATAAAGTTTCTTCAAAATCACCCGACCCAGCCGATTATGCATCACCATCCCCCGAACAGCCGTCTGAATCAAAAGCTCAGGCCTCCGACCCCTCCGTGCCTGCACCGTCTCCGAATGATGCCCCCCGATATAACCCGAGAACGACATATAGCTTTTTAACGTCTCCTTCTTCCCAGTGAAAACTGCCTTGGCCGCATTGATCACCACCACGTGATCCCCCGTGTCCACATGAGGAGTAAAAATCGCCTTGTTCTTACCCCGCAATATGTTCGCCGCGTTCACCGCGACCCGACCGACCACCTGCTTATCGGCGTCGATCAGAAACCATCGGCGGGTTACATCCTTGGCTTTGGCAGAAATGGTTCTCATACGAACTGAACAGCATAAAAAAGAAACCCCACGCAGTCAATTGTGAATTCATTGACCTCCTGTCCTTGCCCAGACCGCTTCCTTCCTTAAAGTAGTCCCCTTATGGGTTACCTCGTACTCGCTCGCAAATACCGCCCTCGCACCTTTGCCGAACTCGTCGGTCAGGACCACGTCGTCCGCACCCTCTCCAACTCCATCGCCGAGGGTCGTCTCGCCCACGCCTTTCTTTTTGTTGGTCCCCGTGGCATCGGTAAAACCTCCACCGCCCGCATCCTCGCCAAAGCCCTCAACTGCCCCCAAGGCCCCAAAACTGACTTCAACCCCGACGACGATATTTGCAAAGAAATCGAAGAGGGTCGTAGCCTCGACGTTCTCGAGATCGACGGCGCCTCCAATCGCGGCATTAACGAAATCAAAGAACTACGTGATAGCGTCCCCTACGCCCCCGCCCGCGGAAAATTTAAAATCTATATCATCGACGAAGTTCACATGCTCACCACCGAAGCCTTTAACGCACTTCTTAAAACCCTTGAAGAACCTCCAGCCCACGTAAAATTTATCTTCGCCACCACCGAAGTTCAAAAACTACCCGCCACCATTCTCTCCCGCTGCCAACGCTTCGACCTCCGCCGCATCCCCGATCCCCTCATCGTCTCCCACCTGCGCAAAATCTCCCAAGCCGAGAAAATTACCATCGCCGACGAAGCCCTCCTCCTTCTCGCCCGCCAAGCCGAAGGCGGCCTCCGCGATGCCGAATCCGCCCTCGAACAACTCGTTAGTTTTGCCGGTCGTACCATCACCCTCGAACATGTCCTCGAAGTCTTCGGTCTCGCCGGCCCCATCGAAACCCGTGCCCTCGCCTCCGCCATCCTCGCTGGCGATGGACCCTCAGCCCTCGCCAAACTTCACGAATTTCGTACCCGCCACCGTGATCCTCTCCGCATCGCCCAAGACCTTGCCCGCCACTTTCGCAACCTCCTCCTTCTCCAAATCGCCCCAGCTGAAGCCGAGGCCGAACTCGGTAAAGAGGAAAAACAAACCCTCCTCTCCCTCGGGAAACTACCCGAGCAATCCCATCTACTCTCCCTCCTCGAACAACTTCTCGAGTTCGAACACCACCTGCGTAACTCCCTCGCTCGCGAAGTCGCTCTCGAAATCCTCGCCCTCCGCCTCTGCGAGCAGCGCGAGCGTGTCTCCTTAGAAACTATCCTCAAAAAACTCGCCGTCCCCGGCTCCGAAACCCGCGCCGAGTCTGCCGCCTCCCGCCCAACCCCCTCCGCCTCCCCCCTTCCAAAAACCACCCCCCCTCCTTCTCCCACCTCATCCCCCGCAAAAACCCCCGCCCAAAAAACCACCATCCCCTCCTCCTCTGCCAAAGAAACCTTCCTCAACGACCCAGCCATCCGTGCTGCCCTCAAACAGTTCGACGCCAGAGTCATTGATCAGTCCAGCTAATCACCCAGCATATTCGGATGGCTGATTACCCTCCCGCCGCCCTTCGCCTTGTCGCCGCCCTCCGCAAACTCCCCGGCCTCGGCCCACGCTCCGCTGAACGACTAGCCCTCCACCTTCTCTCCGCACCCCCAGGCGCCTCCGAAGACCTCGCCCACGCCGTTCGCCAAGCCCGCTCCCAGATCATCCCCTGTCCCGAGTGCAGCTTCTTTTCCGAAGACGGCCTCTGCGAAATCTGTCGCGACCGCTCCCGCGACGAATCCCTCCTCTGCGTCGTCGAACACGCACCTGATGTCCTTAGCTTCGAACGCTCCGCCACCTTCCGTGGCCGCTACCACGTTCTCGGTGGCCTTCTCTCCCCGCTTGACGGAATCGGCCCCGATGAACTCAAAATTCCCACCCTCCTCGCCCGTGCAAAAAACAATCAGGCCCGCGAGGTCATTCTTGGCTTCGGCACCGACGCCCGCGGAGAAACCACCGCCCTTTATCTCGCTAAAGAACTTTCAGCCCTCGGCTTGAAAATTACCCGCCTCGCCACTGGCGTCGCCGCGGGCTCAGGCCTCGAATTCGTCGATTCCATCACCCTCGGCCACGCACTTTCCCATCGCCGAGAAATTTAGCCGCCGCCCCAGCGAGGCACCGCCCTCACCGTTCACCTTATTCTCTTCCATCCACTCGCTGTTCACATCTTTTGTGGATGATTTTTTGCCCCACCTCGACTCCCCCCCGCTCCCGTCCATTCCAGAGAGATGCCCATCCGCACCCGCAAAGACTGGGAGAAAAAAGAATCCCTTCTTTTCTCCCCCTTCGCCACCAAAAGCAGCGAAAGCCTCGGCCGCAAACACTCCGAAGAATCTCACGACTTCCGCCCCGAATTTCAACGAGACCGTGAACGCATCGTTCATAGCTCCGCTTTTCGTAGCCTCGAATACAAAACCCAAATCCCGCTCAACGGCACCGGCGATCACATCCGTACCCGCCTCACCCACACCATCGAGGTCGCCTCCCTCGCCCGTTCCCTCTGCCGTTCCCTCGGCCTCAACGAAGACCTCGCCGAGTCCATCGCCCTCGCCCGAGATCTCGGCCATCCCCCCTTCGGCCATCCCGTCGAACACACTCTCGACCAGCTCATGCAAGACGCCGGCGGCTTCGGTCGGCGCCACCAGAGCCTACGCGTCGTCGAACAGCTCGAGATCAAATACCCTGAATTCAACGGCCTCAACCTCACCCACGAAGTCCGCCAGGGTCTCACCCCCCTGCCTCGCACTGAATCCCAGCCATCTCTCGAATCTCAAGCCGTCGATCTCGCCGACGAAATCGCCCACAGTTGCCACGACCTCGAGGACGCCCTCGAAAGTGGCCTAATCGAACCCACCGCTCTTCTCGGTATCGAACTGTGGAAAGAAACCGAGTCCACTGTCCGTAAAAATTACGCCCGCCTTGATCCCGAACGAACTCGCCGTTTTGTCGCCCGCTGTCTCGCCGATCACTTAATGGAGGACGCCACCCGTTCCTCTGCCGCCAACCTTACCGAACTCGCCCCCTCCAACGCCGCCGATGCCCAAGCCGCTGGCCATCGTCTCCTAACCTTCACTCTCCCCATGCGCGTGAAAATCCAAAATCTTCGCACCTTCCTTTCCGAAAATCTTTATCACCATCCAGGGGTTCGTGAGGTCAACCAACGAGCCTGCCAAGTCCTGCAAGGACTCTTCGAATTTTATCACGCCCACCCTCACCTCATCGCCGAACGCGCCGTCCTTCGAATTAAAAAAGAGGGAGTCAGCCGCGCCGTTTGTGATTTTCTCTCCAGCCTAACGGATCGTACCGCCCTCCAGTACTACGCCCGCCACGTCGGCACTGATGACCTTCTCCGCGAGCTCGCCGTCCAGCCCGATCGCCCAGCCACCCCAGGCCTCCAACTCGTTTAGCTCGTAGGCTTAACTCGCAACTTCGCCAAGAATGTGCGGATCCTCTCTTGATACTCCCTACTAAAAGAACGACTCTCATGCCCTTCTCCGGGAATAATCCAAAACTCTTTTGGCCCTGCCGCTACCTCATAAATCGTTCGTACCATCGCCGGATCCATTCGCCGATCCTCCTCCGCCGCTAGGATCAAAATCGGCGCATGAATCTTCTTTATCGCTCTCAAACTATCCACCGCATCCACTTTAAACTTTGCCCGCTCCTCAATCATCGGCATCGCCAGTGTCAGTAACGGAAATTCCGATATCCCGTACATTAACTTCGCATGATGCCGAATCGTGTTGCGGTAGGTGTCGAATGGAGCATCCGCAATCACCCCCGCCACCGAACCATCCTCCGCCGCCGCCAAAAGCGCCGCCACCGCCCCCATCGAAGTTCCCCACAATACTGGATCTCCCGCCCCCCGCTTCCGCACAAATTCCATCGCCGCTTCCACATCCCAACTCTCGTAATACCCGATACTCGTTAGACTCGCCTCACTCATCCCGTGACCCCTGAAGTCGATCGCCAAAACCGGATACCCCGCAGCCTGTGCGAAAAGAATATAATCGATCATGTGCGCCTTGCCTGCACCCAACCCATGCAGTACTACCACCGGCGGATTCCCCTTCTGCCCACGCGGCATCCACCAGCCCGATATCCTCTTTCCATCTTTCGCCCTCAGCTCCACATCCTCGCAAAACAGACCCAGCCTTACTGGATGCAAGGCCGGTCGAGCAGTCGGAGGAATCTTCGTTGCCAAATCCGCTAAGAAACTCGCCGCCAAAAAAGCCAACCCCACCACCACCAGTCCCAGAAACCCACCTCCCACCAATATTACCTTCCCCTCCTTGCGCCAGAAATTCATATTTCCCATCCTAGCCTTTTTCCGTTGGCATGCGAGGTGCCTCCTCCTCTCATCTTTCTTGCTCCCTGCACCTTCTTGCTTTGGAATAGGAGATTAATGACCGATTCCACCCTCTTGGATCGAGTGAACTTTTTCAGAATGCCCGACGGACCCAAACTCGTTCGCTGGTTCTGCGGTTCTTGGACCGCCCTCGTCTTCGCCTTTCTTTACCTTCCCATTTTTCTTCTCGTTCTTTTTTCCTTCAACCAATCCAAAAGCGGCTTTGTTTGGGAAGGATTCACTCTCGAATGGTATGATGCCCTTTTTCATAACCGGGTCCTTCTCCAAGCTTTTGGCAATAGCCTACTCATCGGAACTATTTCAACTGCCTGCGCTACATTCCTCGGCACCCTCGGCGCTTGGCTCCTCTACCGCTACCGTTTCCCCGCCCATCGTCTCATGGAAACCTTTATCTTTGTTCCCATGATCATGCCTGAAATTCTTATGGGCGTTAGCCTTCTTGTCCTCTTTGTCCTCTTCTCCCTCCCTCTCGGCTACTTCTCCGTCATCATCGCCCACATCACCTTCACCTTTCCTTTCGTCCTCATCGGCATGCAAGCACGCCTCGAAGGCATGGATCCTTCGCTCGAAGAAGCCGCCCTCGACCTCGGCGCCACTCCTTTCCAAGCCTTTTTCAAGGTGATCCTCCCCTATCTCGTCCCCGCCATCGCCTCAGGTGCCCTCCTCGCCTTCTCCTTATCCCTCGACGATTACATCGTCACCGTTTTTGTAACTGGGGCTGCATCGCAAACCCTCCCCCTCAAGGTCTACGGAATGGTTCGCGTCGGCCTCAACCCCCAATTGAATGCCTTGTCTGCACTTGGAATTGTCCTCACTATGTTCCTTGTCTTCGTTAGTGAACGCTTAAAACAACCCAACTCAGGAGAAACCTCATGAAAACCATCCGCCCACTCATCCTCACCCTTCTCGCCCTCGCCCTGGCCGCCTGCGGAAAATCAGGCCCCGCAAACTCCCCCACCGCAGAAACTCCCGCCTCGGCCGAACCAAAGAAACTCAGCCTCTTCTGCTGGTCCGAATATGTCCCTCAAACCATCATCGACGACTTTACCAAGGAAACTGGCATCAAGGTCTCCGTGGAAAACTACTCCTCCAACGAAGAAATGCTCAGCAAGCTCCTCGCAGGAGGCGGAAAGTACGATCTCATTCAACCCAGCGAATACACCATCGAAGCCCTCATCAAGGACGGCCAACTTCTCCCCCTCAACTCCGCTGCCCTGACCAATCTCAACAACATCGCCCCAGAATTCCGAGCCATGTCCTTCGATCTCGGCAATAAATACTCTGTGCCCTACATGGCGGGCTTCGTCGGCATCTGCGTCAACACCGCCAAGATAAAAACCCCCGTCCAAAGCTTTGCCGACGTCTTTGTCCCCGCGAATAAAGGGCGTATCGTCGTCCTCGACGATGCCCGCGAAATCGTCAGCTGGGCCTTAGGTTCACTCAAACTAGAAATCAACGATGTCACCACTGAAAATCTTGCCCGCATCACCCCCCTTCTAAAAAAGTGGCTCCCCCTTGTCAAAGTTTACGATTCCGATAGTCCCAAAACTT
Source organism: Verrucomicrobia subdivision 6 bacterium (assembly GCA_947466515.1). Taxonomy (GTDB): domain Bacteria; phylum Verrucomicrobiota; class Verrucomicrobiia; order Methylacidiphilales; family Verrucolacustridaceae; genus Verrucolacustris. Next base: position 12,904 of record CANIEM010000038.1, read on the forward strand.
CTTTGAAAAATGGAGACGTCGACATCGGAGTAATCTGGAGTGGCGAAGCCGCCCTCCTCTACGCCCAAGATAAAAAGTTCGCCTTCATTCTCCCAGAGGACGGAGCTCATCTCTTCGTGGATAACTTGGCCATTCCAAAAACCGCCAGCCACCCCCAGAACGCGCACCTCTTCATCAACTACCTTCTTCGTGCCGATGTCAGTAAACGCATTTCCGATGCCTTCCCCTACTACAACCCTAACCTCGCCGCCCGCCAACTGCTTAGCCCAGAACAGCTCGCCAACCCCGCCAGCTATCCACCCGCTCAACAAATCTCCCACATGCAGACCTTCCGTGATCTCGGCCAGTTCAGCGCCACCGTCGATGAGCTCGTCACCCAGATTAAGGCCAAAGGGAAATAACCCACCTTGGCAGAGACAGCTCGGCAACCCCCCACCGTCCTAGGCCTCGACCCTCGTCGCGCCAGCTGGAAAGCGTGGCTCCTCCTCGGTCCCCTCCTCGTCTGGCTAGCACTCTTCGTTCTGCTGCCCACAATCCTTCTCATCGTCACCAGCTTCAGTAATCGCGATGAACTCGGTCGGGTCGTCTACTCCTTTAACTGGGATAACTATCGCCGCTGTTTCGATCCCACTTGGCTTTCGATTTTTTGGGACTCCATCCTCTACGCCCTCCTCGCTACCGCCATCTGCGTTCTCGTTGGATATCCTGCCGCTTATACTATCGGTCGCGCTAGCCCCGCCAATCGTCGCATCCTCCTGACCCTTGTCATGGTTCCCTTCTGGACCAGCTTTCTTATCCGTACCTACGCTTGGATCTCCGTCCTCAGCCAAGAAGGACTCGTCAATAGCCTCCTTCTATCCTCGCACATTCTGCCCACCCCTCTTTCTATGATGTACACCCCCTTCGCTATCGTCCTCGGCCTCGTCTACAACTATCTCCCTTTCATGATTCTCCCCATCTACACCAGCGTTGAAAAACTCGATAACTCCCTGGTCGAAGCCGCCTACGACCTCGGGGCAGGCCCGCTCCGCGCGTTCTCTCGCGTCATCATCCCTCTCACCAGACCCGGCATCACCGCTGGCGCTCTCCTCGTATTTGTTCCCGCCATCGCCATGTACGCCATCACCACACTCATGGGCGGCGGTTCCAACCCGACGATTGGCGAAGTTATCCAAAACCAGTTTACCCGAGCACGCAACCAGCCCTTCGGAGCCGCACTCGGCGTTCTCCTTATGCTCCTCTTTCTCGTTTGCTTTTTTGTCCTCGGCAGAAAAAAGCACTCCGCCCACCCCGTCTAGACCCCTCTCCATTGACACCCGCCCAAAAAAAGAGAATCATTCCTCCATGAAATTAAATCTAACCCGCACTCTTCAACTCCTCCTCCTCACCCTCATCACTCTCCTCCTCAGCACTCCCCCAGCCTCCGCCGGGAATAAATGGGACTGCTCGGCAAACCGAATTAACTCCCGGGGAGATAAACTTCCAACCGCCCGCGGCCATCACGAATCCGATCAGGATGATGATGACGAAAAAGATGACGACGACTGTAAGTCGAAAAACAAGTGCGGTGACAAAAAATCCTGCCAAGACAAGGACGATGACGATAAGAAGTAATTAGTTCACCGCTCAACTTCAAAAGGGCGACCCACTTCGGGTCGCCCTTTTTTTTGGCCCTTTTCTCTCGCCCTCGCCCCTGCCTCAGCCAACTATCTCACCATGAACCTCCACCTCCTTCGCTCCATCTTCCCGACCCTCGGTCTCGGCCTTATCCTCGCCACCCCTGCCTCCGCCGAGATCAGCCAGACGGCCGCTACCACTTGCGTCCAACAGTGGGCCGCCCTCGTCGCCCAAGGCCAAGCCGACGAGCTGGGAAAACTCCTCCACCAATCCTACCAACACATCCACGGCACAGGCTTAGTCGAATCTAAAACCGCCTTTCTCGAAGCCTTGCGAAATGGCACCCGAAAATATGAGCCCATCCAGCTTGAAAACCTGAAATTTAGATCATTCCAAGATACCGCCATCCTCACCGCCCAATTTAATCTCAAGGCAACCGCACGAGGCAAAAAGATCGAAGGGCTCTACCTAGCTTCCTTCACCTTAATCCAAACCCCCCAAGGTTTATCCATCGTCTCCTTCCAAGCCACCCCCCTCAAACCCGCAACTCCTTAACCCATCATCTTCCTCGGCGGTTCTACCCCTTCCCGTAAAGCTCATCGCTTCTTATCCTTAAATTAGTTAGGCTCACAACCATGCGAGTTCTCGTCACCGGCATGATTGCAGGGATGGACGACGCCGATTACCTCCGGCGCGTTGTCGCCCTCGGCCAGAAAAATCACCGCGACATCAAAGTCTATCACGCGGTGGACGACTTTACCAAAGCTGGCAAAAAACCCCTCGAACGTCTCCTCGGTGCCACCGACTACGTTTTTGAACTCACCCGTGAAAAAGAATACGAGAAAATCGGATACGAAATCACTCGCCACAACTACCAAGATGTCATCATCCGCGCCCCCGCAACAGTCGAGTGGAATCGGATCAATCGCAAATTCAAGGATCAGCGCATCCTCCGCGACTTCATTAAACCCGATCTCATCGTCACCTTGATCGACGCTGAGTGGGCCATCAAACTCAAACTAGAAACCTTACAAGAGGCAGACCCATTCCTCGTCGCCCTCAAGGAGCGCAATCATACCCTTTACGATATTCTTTCCTGGATGAATGAAGAGGTCAGCCTCTCGGAAGATTGGGCTCGCTACATGGGTGTTCCCCACTATGTCATCGCCGTTGGCGAGCCACCGGAGGCGCTTTACAAACTGGTCACCCACCCCAACCCTTGGGTTGTCTACGCCAGCTACTCCATGAGCTACGGTACCCCTGAAAAACGAAAAGAGATCGATAAGGTCATCCATCGCCTTCGTAAATACGCTGTCATTGTCGATCCCCAATCGATTGAGATTGGCACAAATTTTGAGGGGGTCCCTGCCAGCGATCGCGAATCGATTTACGCCTATACCGTCCATCGTGACTTGCACTGGTACGTGGGCAAAGTCCACGCCGTCGTCGCCATCCACCCCTACCCTGAGCGTCCACCACTCTCCACAGGGATGATGGACGAATTAGGGCATGCACGAGATTATATGAAATCCCGCTACATGATCTTCCCGCGTGGCGGCTTTAGCCCCTTCACCACCGATTCCTATATTGAAAAAGGTCATCTCTTCGAGACCTCTGACGACTTTTTCAAATATCTCGACGAAGTCGAAAAACGCCCAAAGTTTACCGATGAATTAGAGTTGCAAGGCGAGTTTTTTAAGGGTCAGTAGCCCATATTCTAAAATGCGGAGGTGGCACCCCAACAAACCACCCATGACACGGGCGGACTCGACCCAGAAACCATTTTTGAATAGTGTATTCCGATGTCTTTGATTCCTCGCATTATCCAAACAACTGCCGCCCAAGAGCTCAGCTCACCCGAGATGCGGCGCTACGCCCGCCACCTCATCATGCCCGAGGTGACGGTGGAAGGTCAGCGCAAGCTCAAGGCCTCCCGTGTTCTCGCCATCGGCACAGGCGGACTCGGTTCCCCTCTTCTCGCCTATCTCGCCGCGGCTGGAGTTGGTCGCCTCGGCATCATCGATTTCGATCGCGTTGACGAATCCAATCTCCAACGCCAAATCATTCACCGCCAAACCTCTATTGGTCAGCCCAAGGTAGAATCAGCCCGCCGCACTATTTCCGAACTTAATCCTCACGTCGAAGTCGTTACCCACGAAGTCGCTCTCCGTTCCGATAACGCCCTCGATCTTCTCCGCGACTACGACATCGTGGTCGATGGCACCGATAATTTTCCCACCCGCTACCTCGTCAATGATGCCTGCGCCCTTTTGGGCAAACCGAATGTCTACGGATCGATCTTCCGTTTCGAAGGCCAGTGCACCGTCTTTTGGGCAGGCCACGGTCCATGCTACCGGTGCCTTTACCCCGAACCCCCTCCTCCAGGAAGCGTGCCAAGTTGCGCCGAAGGAGGCGTTCTCGGAATTCTTCCCGGCGTCATCGGGGTTCTCCAAGCCATCGAGACGGTCAAACTTATCCTCGGCATCGGGGATCCTCTCATCGGTCGCCTCCTTCTTTTTGATGCGCTGAAAATGCGCTTCAAAGAGATGCGCCTACGCCAAAATCCCGATTGCCCGATGTGCGGTAAAAATAAAACCATCACTGGCCTCATCGACTACGAGCAGTTTTGTGGCATGCCTGCCCGAGAAGGTCCTGTCCAGCAAACCGGCCCCACCGTTCCCGAAATCACCTGCTTGGAGCTGAAAAAAAAGATCGATTCAAAGAAACCTTTTTTCCTTCTCGATGTCCGCGAACCTCACGAATTCCAGATATCCAAGATTACTGGCTCTACCTTGCTCCCACTCGGCGAACTCCCCAAGCGTTGGTCAGAAATTCCCAAAGACAAAGAAATCATCATTCACTGCAAGGCAGGTATTCGCAGCGCCAAAGCTCTTCTTTTCCTCCAGCAGCAAGGCTACCAAAACATGCTCAACCTTAAGGGCGGCATCGATGCTTGGTCAGACGAAATCGACCCCTCCCAGCCACGCTATTGAATTTTGTTCGCTTCCTCGGCTTCACCTGCTGGCTCACCATCGCTGGAGCTTGGGCTGGAGGCGAAGCAAAATTGGAAATCGGGGATCATCGACTGATCGTAGAAATCGCTCTGCGCCCCGAGGAACAGATGGCGGGCCTGATGAATCGAGATGCTTTGGACTCCGATCGGGGAATGCTCTTTGTTTTCCCTGCGCCCAAACAGGCTTCCTTCTGGATGCACAACACCTCAATCCCACTCGACCTCGCTTTTCTCGATGCCAACGGGGTGATTCTCGAGATCATTCCCCTTGTTCCCTTTGAAGAGAAACCAGTCCAGAGCCAATCCTCACAAGTATCTTACGCTCTCGAGGTCGCCCGCGACTGGTTCGCCAGCCGCGGACTGAAAGTCGGGCTTAAGGTGAAGGGACTGCCAAAGACTTGAGTTGTGCCCGGCTCAGGCGTGAGCCATGTCTCGATTAGCAAAAGCACGGACCTGGTGGGGATGCACACTGCCCACCGCCATGGTCTTGCCGTCAGGGAAGAAAAACTCAAGCTCGTACCCGAAGGGATCACGATGGACATGAATCACCGTTCCCACTTTCCCTGCCACTAGACCATATTCAGGAAGGTCTTCCGTAAGAACTACTCGGCTATGCTCCGTAAAAAGGTTCATTAAGGTGAAGGGTAAGCCGTAACGAGACGTGGCGCAAGAGCCCCCGTGTCGAGCTACCAAACGGTGATGATTTGTGCCCTTTGCCCCTGCGGGGTGGGGATCATTCCTCGAATTATCATGCGACAACCAAATTTCGAATTAACAATCACCTCACCCTCTCGCTCTTCCAACAAGTTCCGAATCGAATCCGAAAATAGTTCCCACTTTTTCCGACTAAACCCATGGGACTGAAACCAGAGAGCTTTCGATTTTCCTTCTGGATGGTTCTCATTCAGGAGATAGTCCGTAATCTTGCTCTTGTCGATTCGCCACTCATTAGTCTCCATCTCTACCCCCAGATCTGACGGTCGAGGGTGCGATACTGAATCGCCTCGGCCAGATGATCCAAGAGAACCTTTTCACTTTCCGCTAAATCCGCAATCGTCCGGCCCACTTTCAAAATCCGATCCAAAGCCCGAGCACTCAAAGCTAAGTCAGTCATCGCACTGGAAAGAAGTGCCTTTGCTTCTCGATCCATCGGCACCCGCCTCCTCAATTCTCTCGGGCCCATTTGTGCATTGGCGTGGATAGAGGAGTTTGGCCCAAACCTCTTTCTTTGTAACTCCCGCGCCCCCTCAACTCTCTTTTGAATCACCGCAGAAGACTCCCCTGGCTCTTCGGATAACAGCTGCTCGTGCTTCATCGCTGGCACCTCAAGATGCAGATCGATTCGATCCAGGAGTGGGCCACTAATTTTATTCAAATACCGACGAGATGCTTGTCCATTAGGTCGGCCTTCAAAATTGCCCCGCGGACTCGGATTCATGGCTCCAATAAACATGAACCGCGCAGGGAAGGTCATCGTCCCCGAAGCTCGGGAAATCGTCACCTGCCCGTCTTCCAGTGGCTGGCGCAGAACTTCCAATGCCGATCTCTTAAATTCTGGGAGTTCATCCAAAAAAAGTACCCCATGATGGGCCAAACTAACCTCGCCTGGAGAGGGGTGGGCCGATCCTCCAATCAGCCCAATATCTGAAATGGTGTGGTGGGGACTACGAAAGGGACGCTCCCTTACCAACGAATCTTCCGCTCTCAGCAAACCCGCCACGCTGTGGATGCGGGTTGTTTCAAAGGATTCTTCCAAAGTCATCCGAGGAAGTATTCCTGGCAGCCTTTTCGCTAGCATACTTTTGCCAGACCCTGGCGGACCAATCATGAGTACATTATGATTTCCAGCGGCCGCAATTTCCAAGGCGCGCTTAACCGCTTCCTGACCTTTGACCTCAGAGAAATCCACCCCGAGGGAATTTTCGCCTCCTGAAGGCGGTCCGTTCACTAATGTTTTCGCTGCGATCGGAATATTTACCGCTTTACCATCGATAACCTCCGCCGCCTCACGCAGGTCCCTCACAGGAACTACTCGCACCCCTTCCACCGCACTAGCCTCTGCCGCGTTTAAAACAGGCACGATCAGCCCTCGCACTCGACGATCTCGGGCCAGAAGGGAGATAGCCAAAACTCCTCGCACAGAACGAACAGCTCCATCCAAGGCCAATTCCCCCACTACCATCCAATCCGCTAGATTGTCCTTAGAGATCTGCCCGGAGCACGCCAACAATCCCAATGCGATTGGCAGATCAAAACAAGGCCCAGCTTTTTTTAAGTCTGCTGGCGCCAAGCTGGCCGTAATAAACCCTTCAGGACAAGAGTACCCACTATTCCAAATTGCTGCCTTCACCCTTTGTCGCGACTCTTTCACCGCTGTGTCGGCCAACCCAACCACAACAAAGTTCTCTTTCCCGCCCCCCGCATCCACCTCTACTTCCACTGGCAGAGCCGATACCCCGACAACCGCAGCCGACCAAGTACTGGCGATCTGTCTCATCGGCTCCACTCCAATCCTGCTTCCTGAAGGGTAAAGGCGTGCTGCATCCAACGGCATCGAGGAATTTGCCCAGGCGAGTAGAGGACCTCTACGATATCGAAGCGTACGGGCGGGGGTCGGCTTGATAGCTCCCTCAGATATCGATTCGCTGTGGCAATGATTCGCCGCTGCTTGGCATACGTCACTGCGTGCTCGGGCTTGAGCCGCGCCAGAAAGTGTCGGGTCTTAACTTCTACCACCACAAGCTCCTGTCCGTGCCGCCCCACTAGGTCGATTTCCCCGCAACGGGCCTGGTAATTTCGAACCAAGATTTTGACACCTGCCCGCTGCAGATAACGCGCCGCAACCCTTTCCCCGTGGCTACCCGCTTGGCGGCTATTTTTCCACGCGGGGCACCGACGCCGATCCCAAGGGTAGAAACGATCTACGATGAATCGGACAAGGTCCATCCATGGCCAACGCACGCAAATGCTCTGCCGTGCCGTACCCACGATTTTTAGTAAATCCATAGCTAGGATATAACTGCCCAAAATGCAAAAAGTTGCGGTCCCGCGAAACTTTTCCTAAAATAGATGCCGCTGCGATCGAAGGGCAGATCCCATCACCCCCCACCACCGCGATATGTTTCCGCCCTAAATGCTTGGCAGGTAATCCGTCTACGAGGATAACCCCATCGTTAAGCCCTAACTTATCCAAAGCACGCCCCATCGCCATTTGGCTCGCGACGAGAATATTATACTCCTCAATCTCCTCAATCGTGGCCTCCCCGATAGCCCAAACCCCAATTTCGGGCTGAGTGAGTAGTGTAAAAAGCTCCTCTCTTTTCTTTAACGACAGCTTCTTCGAGTCATCCAGGCCGGGAACAGTTGTGCCTGATCGATGAAAACGATAGGCCGCCGCCACAACCGCTCCAGCAAGGGAACCCCGCCCCACTTCATCCACCCCCGTGACCGGAGCAGATCCGGCCCACTTCTTCTCCGCTTTCCAAGCGGGAGGAATTCTTTAGCCCTTCTTTTTAACAACCAGTTCCCGAACCGACATATCGGAACGACCACGCAGATAAAAAAGTTTTGCCCGACGTGGGTTGCCCCTCGACTCGACTTCAATCTTCTCAATCCGTGGAGAGTGCAGAGGAAAAATACGTTCCACCCCTTCGCCATAGCTAATCCGGCGCACAGTGAACTGCTCGTTCAATCCACGACCTTTCCGCGCGATCACCGTCCCCGCGAAAAGCTGGGTCCGCTCCTTATCCCCTTCTTTTACCTTGGTGAAAACCTTGATCTTATCGCCCACCCCGAAACCGGTGCGGCCTTCTTTGAACTGCTCTTGTTCTATCGTTTCGATGATCTTTATGCTCATAATTTGTTTTCCTTTAGAACGGAAAAGCCTACCTGCTTTTTCTCTTTAAGTAAATCTCCCCTTCGTGCCTCCGTCCGCGCTAGAGCCTGACTCTTTCGCCAGGCGGCAATCTCCGCATGGTGACCAGAAAGCAGAACATCAGGCACTGTCATTCCTCGGAACACCTCAGGACGGGTATATTGAGGTCCCTCCAATAGTCCCTCCCCTTCAAACGAGTCGTCCCCCGCCGATTCCTCATTCCCCAAAACCCCGGGAATCAGCCGCACCAAGGCATCAATCAAGGTCAAAGCAGGTACCGTCCCGTTACTCAAAATATAATCGCCCACCGATATCTCCTCATCGATCCACCCTTGGCGCACCCGCTCATCGATGCCCTCATAGTGTCCACTCACCAGAAGAAGACGGGGATACTCCCGCACCATCTGCCGAACTTTCGCTTGCTCCAGCCGAGTCCCCTCAGGCGTTAAAAAAATCACTCGTGCGCGATTTTCTCCCTCCCCGCGCAAATGCTCAATCGCATCCACCAACGGTTCCGCCTTCATCACCATCCCAGGACCACCCCCAAAGGGACGATCGTCTACAATACGATGTTTGTCTTTGGCATAATCCCGTAGCTGATGAACGCGTATCTCCACCAGCCCCGCACGTTGAGCCCGACCCAAAATACTTTCGCCCAGTACCCCTTGCGCCATCGCGGGGAAAAGGGTCAGCAGATCAATTGTCACCCTGCCATCCCCTCGTGGGCACCATCCTCCACTTCCACAAAGATGCGCTGACCATCTCGGCTCGCGGCGTTGAGCAACGACCGAATCGCCTCAATCGTCCGACCATTGCGACCAATGATCCGACCCAGATCCTCGGGATTTACACGAATTCGGAAAAGGGAACCACGCTCGTCGGAGGTTTCTTCCACATCCACTTCCTCGGGATGAGTCACGAGTCGACCGAGGACAAGTTCGAGAAAATATCGCATGAGGTTCCGGCCTTCAACCGGAGAGGTTAAGCCTTAGGGGCTTTGCGGGCTTTGCGAATGAAACTAGCGACCGTTTCGCTTGGCTTCGCTCCTTGACCCACCCAATGATCGATCCGATCCAATTTCAGCTTCATTCCTGCATCCTTACCCATGGGATTGTAGGTTCCGACCAATTCCAGAAAACGGCCGTCACGCGGACTTTGCTTGTCCGTGACCACCACCCGAAAATAGGGGCGATTCTTTTTGCCCTCTTTGCGCAAGCGAATAACAACCGCCATAAAGTTAACTCCTTACTCCCGCCAACTTAGCTGCCTCTCGGCCCTTATCTTGGGGGCAAATTCGAAAGACGTTGACGAAAGAAAAACCTTATCGAAAA
>CANIEM010000039.1 GCA_947466515.1 Verrucomicrobia subdivision 6 bacterium
ATCGTCCCACCCGCCCCAGAGTAGCTGTAGGTCACCGCACCACTACTTCCCGTCTTGTTACTCGTGTCAGGCCCTTGTGAAGCACCGCTGTAGGTAAAGCTGGTCAACCCGGTCACGCTAATTGTCGAACCATCCTTGCCGATGCTGAACCCATAGGCCGAAGAAGTTGCCCCATCATAATTACTGTCAGCCGCCAAGGTCGCCGTAGCTTCATAACTTCCCACATCGGTTGGCTTTGTCGGACTAGGTCCGTAACTCGTCAAACCTGTACCCGAATAACTGAAGGTCACCGCACCACTGCTTCCCGTCTTGGCGTTGCTGTCTGGGCCCTGAGCGTTGGTGTTGTAAGTAAAGCTGGTCAACCCGGTGACGCTGATTGTCGAGGGAGCTTTGCCAATACTGAAGGAATAAGGCGTAGAAACTGCACCGTTATAATTAACGTCAGCCGCTAACGTAGCCGTAGCTGTATAACTTCCCACCGCTGTTGGCTTCGTTGCACTGGCTCCGTAACTCGTCCCACCCGCCCCAGAATAACTGTAGGTCACCGCACCACTGCTTCCCGTCTTGTTACTCGTGCCAGGCCCTTGTGAAACACCGCTGTAGGTAAAGCTGGTCAACCCGGTCACGCTGATCGTCGAGGGAGCTTTACTAATGCTGAACCCATATGCCGAAGAAATTGCCCCATCATAGTTACTATCAGCCGCCAAGGTCGCCGTAGCTGTATAACTTCCCACCGCTGTTGGCTTCGTTGCGCTGGCTCCGTAACTCGTCCCACCCGTTCCAGAATAACTGTAGGTAACCCCACCCGTACTTCCCGTCTTGCTACTCGTGTCAGGCCCTTGCGCGGAACCACCATAGGTAAAACTAGTTGTGCCGCTCATTGCCACGGTCGACACAGCCTTAGTAACTGTAAAGTTGGCTGGTACATAGGTGAAAGAGTAGTTGCTAGCCGTCCCCCCTGTTGCCGTGATTGCATTCGTGTAGACGCCCACAGGAGTCGAAAGGATGACTGTTGTTGACGCTACAGGCTGAGTAGTCAGTGAATTACTGTTCTCCCCATTCACAAAACCAGTCAGAAGATAGGACAGAGGAGGATTCGTCTGCCCATAAACTTTATTCGTCGGTTGGCATGTTGTCGTGAGAATTGCCTTAGTGATGACGACCGTGTTCGTAATCGTCCCAGATGCATAGCTAGTCGTATTACTTGGCGTGAAATTCACCACCAAGCTGTTCGTCCCCACAGGCAAAATCGATCCGTTAGTAGGCGCAAAGGTAAATGAACCCGGGACATTGCTCGTAGGATAAAGCGCATTATTCGTGGTAATCGCCACCCCGTAAACCAAGGGCGAAATTGAACTCCAACTTAATACAGTGTTCGACTGGACCGTCACTGGGGCAAGCGGAGTCGGAGGCAAGGAGACACTGCCATACGTCATCTCCGCCTGATTATAGTATGTTCCCAAGGCATTGGTTGTGGATACCTTGGCATCGAAAGTGATTACGCAACTCTGGTTAGGTGAAATCGCACGGTTAATCGTAAAGACAGGTTCCGCAACGTTTGAAGTACTCACCGAAATAAATGAGTTAGTCGCCACATAGTTCGTCCCATTTAAACTGGCACTAATAAAAGCAACGTAACTAAAGCCCGAGGGCAAACTATCCGTAATGACCAAAGGAATTCCATTCGTCACATTCCCCACGTTGGACACCGTGACAGTGTAGCGATTAGTTCCACCAGGGGGGACTGTAGGGGAAGCAACGGTCTTATTCAGAGTGAGGTAAGCCAAATTCGTCACCACCACTGTATCGTAAGCCGTAGCCAGATTGGTTTTTCCTGTGGCAGAGGCCGTGACTGTATTCGTCAGGATTCCAAGAGTGTTTGTCGCTCGGACATTCAGTTTAAGGGTCTGCACAGCTCCATTACTTACGACCCCAAGATTCCAAGTAATCACTCCCCCCGTTGTGCTCGCCGCAGTGGGAGTAGAGCTGACATAGCCCAATCCTACCGGCAGAGTATCTTTGATCACCACATTGGTCAGCGCATTGGTTCCAGCATTGGCAAAGGTCAGATCAAAATAGGTGGTTCCATTGGTGGCCAGAAGACTGTTTGCGGCTTTTTTCTGCAGGAGCGCCGACGGCGTGGCCGTGGAAATTGTTGGGTTATAATATTTCCAAAGATTGTCCTTTCCTACATCCACGCCTGCAGCGTCTCCGCCCAGTGCCTCCCCTACTATGGTGCTCAAGGAACTAAAGGAGGCAGTCGTCTTTACCTTAATGGCGACGTATTCAGGAAGGCCAAGTTGCAGTTGCCCTACCGAGAAACGGACTGCATTTACGGTTGTCGGCAAAGCTCCCGCAGTCGCGAAATTGTAACCAATCGTCCCCGCACTTACCCCAGCATACCCTATCGTGGTGTCGGTGTTACCTGCGATGTCCTTACTAATTTGCGAACCCGCATAACGGATTCTATTCCAAGGGCCAACCGTTGTTGCCGCCTGACCCTTGACCGTCGCAGAACCGGAGGTGGCGTTATAGACTGCATAATCGAAGCACCAAGCATACCCACTCTCGGGTCCAGCCACCGCACTCCCCATTCCCCAAGGGGTGTTTCCACCACCAGTAGAATTTAAAATAGCATTTTGAGCTAAACCGAAGGCTCTTTCTTGGTCAGAGTCAAAAAGGTTAAGAGGGACAACACTATCCCCAGCTTTATTGCCTAAGGCGGCTAAGCTGGTGGTGTATGCGGTCCGACTACTTACCGAATAAAAGATTCCTGTGTCTGCATAAACTCCAGCAATCGTTCCTCGATTCAATCCGGCCGAGGTGACTGGGCTCTCTCGTACTCCTAAAACATTAGCCGCAGGATAGGTATAACCGATCAATTCACTGGTCGTTAGGGCGGAGTTCTCCGCTTTACCAGAACCGACCGAAATTGAGCCCTGCCCTTTAATCGGGATTGTTGTAAAGCCCCGCGAATCGGTGCTGGTGCTACACGGAGTCACGTAGGCTGCATCCACCACCTGATACCCAGTCGGGACGTAAAAGGTCAAATACCCACCTACCCCCAAGGTAGTCCCAGGACCAGGGGTTCCCTTTTGCACAAGCCAGAACTCATCCCCAACCTGAATCAGGGACTGATGGCTACTCGCCCTACTCGTCATCGTCGCCAGAAAATCGTCGGCAAAATAAACTTCTGTCGAACTGATATACAGGTTATGCCCAAACACAGCCGAGACAGCTCCCCAAAGACAGAGAAGTCCTAAATACACCCTCCTTGGATTTCTTCGAAACTTGCTTCTCGCACCGATCCCGCCATTGATCGCTCCCCTACTAGGCCCTTCTGCAAAAATGCGATTCAAGAAACTGCGCAACATAGAATGACATTAAAGCACAAATGGACGACAAAAGCAAATTTATTATTAAATTATCGTCAATCAACCTAATTCGTATATGTCTGCTAATCAATAACTTAAAAAGGCTAGTACAAATTACTTATTTAATGTTGTTAGCAAATTTATTTGCGGTCGAATCTTGCCTGCTTATTGGGCAGATTCCATGGAGAGCATAACACCTCCGACTTAGCTCATTTTGCCATATTGTCTAGGAATCGTCAAAGCCCTGTCATACGAAGAACAAACATCTTTTCCACCGTCATATCCTCCATAGTGCGGGGAATCCCACCCATCCCCAAACCGGACTGCATCCTTCCTCCGAATGGCATCCAATCCACCCGAAATGCGGTGTGATCATTGACCATCACCGCAGTTGCCTGCAAATTCCTCACATAATAAAAAGCTTGGTCGATGTTCTTAGTGAAAACTGCCGCTTGAAAACAAAACGGTAACCCATTCGCCCTTTTCACCGCCTCCTCCCGATTCTTATAACTGTAAATACAGACCACAGGCCCAAAAACCTCTTCCCTCGATACCCTTGAATCCTCGGGCGGATTCCAAAGTACCGTAGGCGCATAGCAACATTCAGAAATCTTCTTTCCCCCGCAAAGTAGCTTGGCACCTCCTTTTACCGCCTCTTCTACCCAATCGGCCACCCGCTGGCACTCCCCATGGCTAATCAACGGCCCAACCTCGGTCTTCGGTTCTGCTGGATCGCCTACCACCAGCTTGGCCGCTTTCTCCGACATCTGTTCTGCCAATTTCAGGGCTAAGGACTCGTGAGCATAAACTCGCTGAACCGAGACGCATACCTGCCCCGCGTGATAGAATCCCGCCTTCACCAACAGAGGAACTGCCTCCTCAATATTGGCATCCGCCTCCACAATCACAGGGGCGACCCCACCATGCTCCAAAGCACAGTTTGCCCCAGGTGCCAGCTTACTCCGAAGGGCCCAACCCACTTTTGCCGAGCCAATAAATGTTAGAAAACTCAAACGCCGATCAGTCACGAGCAACTCAGCGTCTTCATTCGAGCAAACCACCGCCTGACACAACTCCTTGGGTAGCCCCGACTGATGCAGGAGTTCAACTAGGCTTAGGCAGGAAAGCGGAGTTCGACTCGCTGGCTTCACCACCACCGGGCAACCCGCGGCAATTGCAGGGATAACCTGGTGAATGATTAGGTTGACCGGGTGATTAAATGCGCTGATGGCAGAAACCAGACCACCCGGTTCCCGATAGGTGTAAGCCATCCGGTTCATTGAGGCAGGATTCAACCTCATCGGAATCTCGCGCCCCAGAAGGTGGGGAACTGTTTCAATCGCAACTTTGATCCCATCGATCGCCCGGGCTACCTCAACTTTCGTATCCACAAGCGGTTTCCCACCTTCGGCAATCGCCTGTTGGAGCAACTTATCCTGATTGGCTTCCACCAGCTTTTTAAACTTCTCTAAAATCGCGATCCGTTCTGGAACCGACAACCATTTGGAGCGACCAGCAAAGACCTCCGCCGCCCGATCCAGCGCCTCTTGCACTTGCTTCCGGTCATGCATCGGCACCTCACCCACCTGCTTCCCATTAAAAGGATTATGTACCTTAATCATTGTCGCCATCCACCGACTCTAATCCCTCCTCAAACCCCGACACAACCCCTCATGCTCGCAGCATGCTCGTAGCATGCTCGCAGCACGGTATCACTAAGGTGCTATATTTTGTCACTTTGCTCTGGCACTACTCTGACCCCACTCAGAGTCGAAAAATCCACCACAAACCACAACACCGGTAGGGACGAGCATCCTTGGTCGTCCTAGTTCTTTTCTAAACGGAAAAGAACGTAAACAAGCGTTGCATATCCAACTTTGTTCGCCCAGCTAGGCGGCCTCGGAGATGCCGCCCCTACCTAAGCCTCTAACTTGAAATAATTCAAAATCCGAAATCCGCGCGTTAGCGCGTCCCGCGAATGCGGGGCAAAATTAAAAATTACCCCCCTGCGCGTCTCTACCTCGTACCTGCCCCGACCAACGGCAAGAATACAAGGAACAATCTTTCCTCAGCCAACGCTACGTCGCCGCACCATTCGTAACAGTGCGAGCCCACCAAATCCAAAGAGCAACAGAGAACCAGTAGACGGCTCAGGAACCAGCGCAATCTTCTCCACTCCGGTTGGATCAGTATAGGCAATAATCCTAAACCCAGAGGTCACCCCACCCGCAAAGGAAGTTGCATCGGTGAACGTCAGGTTAAATGCCGAGGTAATATCAATTGAACTTGCCACCAAGGTGGACACAAAGGCGTAGCCAGAAGGTAGGGCCAGCGAACCCGACTGGGCAAACGTCCAGGCAAAGGGCGTATTCACGTCGTAACCAGTCAAAGGACCAGCTGTGTCAATATTGAGATTAAACTTCGCCGAACTAGAAAGAGCCGACAAGTCCAGCAGGGTCGAAACATCGAGAAGATCCCAGTTCGTTCCCGCCGTCCCTGTTGCACTCGTCATCTGAAAATTGTAAGTCGCTCCAGCGTTCCACTTCGATGAGCTTGCAGAGAGAAGACCTGGGCTATTCCCAGGATTCAAGCTCGACCCATTATTTAATTCCAAGGCCCCAACGGTTCCTGCACCTGATAACGACCCGTTCAATGTCACCGCACCCGCCGTTCCATTGACTATCATGGCCGCTCCTGCCGCAACCGTCGAAGAACTGCTCGCGATCGATCCGCCAGAAGCCACGTTCAAGGTGCCTGAAGTCACGGTTGTCGCGCCAGTATAGGAGTTAGTCTTGGAAAGCGTTGTGGTCGTCCCCGCCCCAGTCTTCGTCAGTGTTGCGCCAGATCCACCTAAAACCGCCGAGGCACTACCCGTTCCATTCATCGCAAAGCTGGTTCCGGTCAAGACTCCAGTCGTTCCGGTGATCGAACCACTCGTCAACGTCACCGCCCCTACCGAGTCATTGAAGGTCGACATGCCCAGGGTTCCACCCGCAACCGTCAACGCCGCGGTGTTGGCCAGCCGATCCGCTGATCCTAAGTTCATCGTTCCGCTGTTCACATTCACCGTGGTCGCACCCAAAGTTCCATTCAAAGCTGTCGTCCCCGTCGCCACCGTGGCCGTGCCCGTTCCTAAATTCGCACTGACCGTTCCCCCATTTAATCCATAGGTTGCCGCCGTTAGTGTTCCACTTCCACCTAAAGTTCCACTCGACATAATATAACTTCCCACTGTGTCGTTGAAGGTCGACATACCTAGTGTTCCTCCCGCCAGCGTGACCGCCGCTGCGTCTGCCAATCGATCCGCCGATCCTAAGTTAAGTGTTCCACTGTTCACATTCACCGTGGTCGCACCCAAAGTTCCATTCAACGCCGTCGTGCCCGTCGCCACCGTCGCCGTGCCCGCACCTAAATTTGCACTGACCGTTCCACCATTCAACCCGTAGGTCGCCGCCGTTAGTGTTCCACTTCCACCCAAGGTTCCACTCGACATAATATAGCTTCCCACCGTGTCAGTGAAGGTCGACATGCCTAGGGTTCCTCCCGCCACTGTGACCGCCGCCGTGTCTGACAACCGATCCGCCGATCCTAAGTTCATTGTTCCGCTGTTCACATTCACCGTGGTCGCCCCTAAAGTTCCATTCAAGGCCGTCGTGCCCGTCGCTACCGTCGCCGTGCCCGCACCTAAATTCGCACTGACCGTTCCACCATTCAACCCATAGGACGCCGCCGTCAATGTTCCACTTCCACCCAGCGTTCCACTCGATATGGCGAAGCTTCCCACCGTGTCAGTGAAGGTCGACATACCCAGGGTTCCTCCCGCAACCGTAACAGCCGCCGTGTTGGCCAAACGATCAGCTGATCCTAAATTAATCACTCCACTGTTCACATTCACCGTGGTCGCACCCAAAGTTCCATTCAAGGAGGTCGTGCCCGTCGCCACCGTGGCCGTGCCCGCACCTAAATTCGCACTGACTGTTCCGCCATTCAACTCATAGGTCGCCGCCGTCAATGTTCCACTTCCACCCAGTGTTCCACTCGACATAATGTAGCTTCCCACCGTGTCAGTGAAGGTCGACATACCCAGGGTTCCACCCGCCACTGTCACCGCCGCTGTATTGGCCAGCCGATCCGCCGATCCTAAGTTCATCGTTCCACTGTTCACATTGACTGTGGTCGCACCCAAAGTTCCATTCAAAGCTGTCGTCCCCGTCTCTACAGTTGCCGTGCCCGTTCCTAAGTTCGCGCCGACTGTTCCGCCACTCAAATTATAGGTCGTTGCATTCAGAGTTCCATTGGTCAAGGCTCCGCTACTATTAGTCATCGAGAATGCACCGATGGTGCGAGTAAGAGTTCCTAAATCAACTGTCCCTGCTCCAATCGAAAGATTGCCGCTGGTTGCACCCAGGGTGCCCGATCCGCTCAAGGTAAGAGTTCCATTATCCACCGTGGTACCACCGGCGTAAGAATTCGAGCTACTCAAAACCAAGGTCCCTGCGCCGGCCTTGACCAAGCCGCCCAACCCCGAAATCACACCCGCGTTGGTTTGAGTGAAAGTCGATGCCACATCGAAGGTACCAGAGACGCTGTTTGCGATCGTAAAAGCATTGGTCACATTAAGGTTCGCCGAACTTGAGACGATAGAGTTAGAGGCAAAGCCCACGGAACCGGTGCCGAAAGCGGCGCCGGCGCTAATCGCCACGGTACCCGCATTCAGGGTTGTTCCACCTGTGAAGGTATTGGCTGCACCTAGGGTCAACTTCCCCGCTCCATCCTTAGTCAAGGTTCCCACGCCTGTTCCCAAGATGCTGTTTAACACTGTATCTCCCGCCCCACCTACCGTCAGACCAAAAGCTCCCGAAATCGTACCCGTGTTGGTCAAGGAAAGTGTCCCGCTATCCGAATTAATCCGACTCGCCGATCCCAAGGTGACCAATCCCCCGTAAGTGTTGTTCCCTGAAATATTACGCAACGCACCACCTGAAAGAACTCCCGCGCCGTTTAAGGTCAATGTTTCTGCTCCCACCGAAATGCCATTCTGAAGCTCAAGAGCCGCTAGATTCGCCACCGTGACTCCACCCGCAGTCGTGCCCAATCCTGTGCTGTTTTGCACGTTCACTACTCCGTTGGAAATTGCCGTTGCACCCGTGTAGGTGTTGCCACCTGTTAAGGTCAACTTCCCCGCACCATCCTTAGTCAAGGTTCCCGTGGTCGTCCCCAAGATGCTGTTTAACACTGTATCTCCCGATCCACCTACCGTCAGACCAAAGGTAGCGCCCGAAATCGTACCCGTGTTGGTCAAGGAAAGTGTGCCGCTATCCGAATTAATCCTACTGGCCGAACCCAAGGTCAGCAATCCGCCGTAAGTGTTGTTCCCGGAAATATTACGCAACGCACCACCCGAAGAAACTCCCGTGCCGTTCAAGCTAAGCGTCTCGGCTCCAACGGAAATACCGTTCTGCAACTCAAGAGCCGCGCCAGTCGCACTCACCGTGACTCCACCCGCAATCGTGCCCAATCCTGTGCTGTTTTGCACGTTCACTACTCCGTTGGAAATTACCGTTGCACCCGAGTAGGTATTACCACCTGTTAAGGTCAACTTCCCTGCTCCATCCTTAGTTAAGGTTCCTGTGGTCGTTCCCAAGATGCTGTTTAACACTGTATCTCCCGCCCCACCTACCGTCAGACCAAAGGTAGCTCCCGTAATCGTACCTGCGTTGGTCAAGGAAAGTGTCCCGCTATCCGAGTTAATCCTACTGGCCGAACCCAAAGTCACCACTCCCCCATACGTATTGTTCCCTGAAATATTACGTAACGCACCGCCTGAGGAAACGCCAGTGCCGTTTAAAGTCAACGCTTCTGCTCCCACCGAGATGCCATTCTGCAACTCAAGAGCCGCTAAATTCGCCACCGTGGTTCCACCTGCAACCGTACCCAATCCTGTGCTGTTTTGAATGTTCAACGCACCACTCGTAATCGTTGTCGCACCCGTGTAACTGTTCGCACCTGAAAGGGTGGTTGATGTCCCCGCTCCGGTCTTGGTTAACCCGGTAGCTCCATTCAAAATTGCTGAGGCATCGCCATTTCCGTTGATCGCAAAGCTAGTTGCCGTCAACACTCCAGTCGTTCCGGTGATCGATCCACTAGTCAGCGTCACCGCCCCAACCGTGTCACTGAAAGTTCCAATATCGAGTACAGCACTAGCTCCGTTAACCGTCAGCGCGCCACTGCTCAAAACATTATTCGTCCCCATGTTCAAGGTCCCCGCGTTGACCGTTGTACCTCCGGAATAACTGTTGTTGGTGTTGGCCAGGATCAAGGTTCCCGTCCCAGCCTTCACTAAAGTCCCTGCTCCCGAGATAATTCCCGTATTCGTCTGCGAAAAGGCAGAGTTCACCGTAAACGTTCCCGATACACTGCTGGCGATGGCAAAAGCATTGGTCACATTCAGGTTCGCCAAAGCAGTGACTGAGCTATTGGAGGCAAAAGTAATCGCACCAGTGCCCAAAGCCGCGTTGTTGCCCATCGAAATGTTGCCCGCATTCAGGGTAGTTCCCCCGCTATAGGTGTTGGCCGCGTTGAGGATCAAATCATTAACTCCACTCTTCACCAGATTATTCGTTCCACTGACAACTCCGTTCATCGTGATGTCATTCGAAGCGGTATTGATGCTAAATTGATTTGTTGTCGTGCTTCCGGCCGCCATCGTGATCGCCATATTGAAAGTCTGCAGATTTGCCGAGTTGTTCACGATCGATGCAGTCAGCGCCATCTGATTCCCGTTTAAAGTGAAGGCTCCAGCCCCGGCATTGAAATCGATCGTTATATTAGTTCCAGCCGCTGAAGCATAAGTAAAATTGTTTGTATTAGAGAGCCTAGTGGTTCCGGCGAAATTGATCGTGTCGTTGCCATTGGGAGGAGTACCACCACCGGCACCCGACCAGTTACCACTGGTGGTCCAATTATTGTCAGCCCCGCCCCCGTCCCAAGTGACACTGGCAGCAGAGCTAATATTCGTCCAGCTACAGAGTGCACCAGCAGTCAGAGCTACCATTTGAAAGGCTTTTCTTAAATTAGCCATCAATAATATAATACTTCAGTTCGGATGATTTATCAAGGCATATTTAAAAAAAAAACGAAAAAGCTTTATTAAACTAGCCAGCAGAGGTTTAGGACAAATAAAACACCTAATTTATCAATTATTTGAATCATGATAATCTTGGATCATTTCCTTATTGGGGGAAACTCCCGCACTGGATTCTTGCCCTAACCAACTACACTAACACTCTCTCCCCAGGCGCTAGCACTACCACCTTACAGCCACACTTCCCCGCCTCTTTGACAAACACCTGCGGATCGATCTGAATCATCTCAAAAGTATTATAGTGCATCGGCACCGTGACTTTCGCCCTTAACATTCTCGACGCTTCCGCCGCATCGATCGGTCCCATCGTAAAATTGTCCCCAATCGGCAATAGAGCCAAATCGATCTGGTTCCGCCTTCCCAGTAGCTCCATCTCCATAGTCAACCCCGTGTCCCCCGCAAAATAGATCGTCTTCCCCTCTGCCTGAATGAGGAACCCCACGGGGGCACCCACCGAAACCACCCCATTTGGCCCGTCAACCGAGGATGTATGGTGGGCAATGGTAAGTTGCACTCGTCCAAACGGAAAATCTCTCCCACCCCCACATCCCATCGGATGAACCTTTGCCCCTTGCGCCCCTGCGTGCAGAGCCACTTCATAGGACGCTACAATCGTCGCCCCCGTCCGCTTCGCAATCGCCACCGCATCTCCATAATGATCGATATGAGCGTGACTCACTAAAATAAAATCACACTCCACCTCCTCCGCCTTCTCCACTGCCATCGGATTCCCCGTCAAAAAAGGATCGATTAATATTTTCGCTTTGGGAGTGGTGATCAAAAAACAGGAGTGCCCTAAGTATTGCATAGAGACATTTGCGGACATCTTCTGATTATCTGATAAATGACCTAACACTTCAAGCAGGCAGACCCTTATAAATAAAACACCTTCACCCAAAGATATCTTTAGTTCATTCTTTCCCCATGCGCACACCCATCGATCTTCCCACTTGGAAAGCTCTCGCTCAGCATTCCCTCGATTCGCGAGATACCCAGATGCGTGACCTTTTTGCCAAAGATCCCAAACGCGCCACCAACCTATCCCACCGATGGAATGATCTCTTTCTCGACTACTCAAAGAATCGAGTCACCTCAGAAACTCTTAACCTTCTCCGCCAACTCCTCAAAGAAGCTAAAGTCGAAGAGCTCCGCGACAGGATGTTCCGTGGCGAAAAAATCAATCTCACCGAAAATCGATCTGTCCTCCACATCGGCCTCCGTCGTCCCGCCAATCAACCCCTCCTTGTCGACGGCCAAGACGTCATGCCAGAGGTCGAATCTACCCGGCAACATATGAAGACCTTTTCCGAGCATGTCCGCTCGGGTGCTTGGAAAGGCTACACGGGTCAACCAATCTCCGACGTCGTGAATATCGGCATTGGCGGATCCGACCTCGGTCCCGTCATGGTCACCGAAGCCCTCAAGCCCTTCGCTCGACGCGATCTGAAGATGCACTTCGTTTCTAATATCGACTCAACCCAGATGGTCGAGGTTCTCCGGCTGTGCCGCCCCTCCACCACTCTCTTCCTCGTCGCCTCCAAAACCTTCACCACTCAGGAAACCCTGACCAACGCCCACTCCGCTCGCTCCTGGTTTCTTAAGGAGGCCATCGACGAAAAGCACATCGCTAAACATTTCGTAGCGCTTTCCACGAATACAGCTGAGGTGAAGAAATTCGGAATCGATCCCGCAAATATGTTCCCTTTTTGGGATTGGGTCGGCGGCCGCTACTCCCTCTGGTCTGCCATTGGCCTAAGCATAGCTCTCTCCATCGGATACGAACGCTTCGCCGAGCTCCTCGCGGGAGCTCACGAAATGGACGAACATTTCCTAAAAACACCCATCGAGCAAAACCTGCCGATGACCCTTGCCCTCCTCGGCATCTGGTACAACAACTTCCACGACGCTCAGACCCACGCCATCCTTCCCTACGACCAGTACCTCCACCGCTTTCCCGCCTATTTCCAACAGGGGGATATGGAAAGCAACGGCAAAGGGGTCGACCGAGAAGGTAAACCTGTCACCTGGAGCACGGGGCCTGTCATTTGGGGTGAACCTGGCACCAACGGTCAGCACGCCTTCTATCAACTGATCCACCAAGGCACCAAACTCATCCCCTGCGATTTTCTTGGTTCGGTTGAAACATTCAACCCAATGGGTTCACATCACGATATCCTCTTGGCCAACTTCTTCGCCCAAACCGAAGCGCTGATGAAAGGCAAGACAGAGGCCGAAGCCCGCGCTGAACTCACCCGTGACGGCCTTAAAGGTGATGCCTTAGAAAAGCTAATCCCTCACAAGGTTTTTTCTGGCAATCGCCCGACCAACTCACTGCTGGTTCAACGATTCGACCCTAAAACTCTCGGAAGTCTGATCGCCCTTTATGAACATAAGATCTTTGTTCAGGGCGCAATCTGGAACATCAACTCCTACGACCAGATGGGAGTCGAACTTGGCAAACAGCTCGCGAAAAAGATTGAGCCAGAACTCTCCACTCCCGGCCCGATCACCACCCACGACTCCTCCACCAACCAACTGATCAACGACTACAAAAAGCGCTCCAACCGCGGTTAAAAGAAACCTCGGGACCTAGTCGCCTCAACCCCCTACGGGATGCCAGGTGGTCTTAATCTCAACAGTATCCAAAATTCGATAAGGGTCCTCATCCCCTTTGCCATTCGCTTCCCGAGGGAAGAATCGTTTTAAGTTCAGCGCACATGCCTCGCGACTCGCCGCACTCTCCTTCGCGTCAGCTCCTTGGGTGACCAAGGCATTCACATCCATATGTGTCGCCATCTGCCCCACCAACTCCTCCCTCAACCCGCAGAGCAAATTAATCACTCCGTGCGGAAAATCCGACGTCGCTAACACTTCACCCAATTCCATCGCCGCGACTGCCGCCCGACCTGTCGAAAGCGTAATCACGGTGTTACCTCCAGCGACAATCGGAGCGATTCCAGAAACCAGATCAAGGAGAGGTCTCTTCTCCCCAGCGACATAAGCCACTACTCCCATCGGTTCGGTTACGGAGAAGTTAAAATAAGGAGATGAGACCGGATTCACTGATCCAAAAACCTGCAGATACTTGTCCGCCCATCCAGCATAGTACACCAGCAGATCGATTGCTTGCGTCACTTCTGTCTTAGCGGCTGCAGGCGAGAGCCCAATCGACTGCAGAACCTCCCGAAAAGTAGTAGCCCTTCCCTCCAGCATCTCCGCCGCGCGATAAAGGATCTGCCCCTTTAGGTAGGGTGTGGTGTTCGACCATCCCGATGCAGCTTTTCTTGCTGCCACTACCGCATTTCGAAAATCTTTTCGCGAGGCCCGGCAAACATGCCCCAGCCACTTTCCTCCTGGTGCATTTACATCCAGCGCTCGACCAGATTCCGATCGAACAAAAGCACCACCGATCAGCATCTTGTACGTCTTCCGTACATCCAACCTACCGCTCTTCATATTCTCTCCGTTACCACTCATGATAACTCCACGTAGGGTCTCAATCCATGCCGTCCGCCCTCACGTCCATACCCACTCTCTTTGTAGCCTCCAAAGGGTGAACTAGGATCAAACTTGTTGAATGTGTTCGCCCAGATCACCCCTGCCTTAATTCCACGTGTAACCTTAAAAATCTTCGCACCTTTATCAGTCCACACTCCACCCGAAAGACCATAGGGAGTGTTATTCGCCTTCTCCAAGGCTTCATCCAACGTCCGGAAACTCTGAATCGCGAGCACAGGTCCAAAAATCTCTTCCTGCACGATCCGGTGGGATTGAGCCACTTTGGTGAAGAAACTAGGCCGAACCCAGTAGCCCTTCTCCGGAACTGGGCATTTCGTTTGGAAAAGCTCTGCCCCCTCATCTTGTCCTACCTTAAGATAATCTCGAATCCGCTCGCACTGCGCTTTCGAGTTGATCGCACCAATGTCGGTATTCTTATCCAGAGGATCGCCCACAATCAGATGCTCCATCCGCGCCTTCAGCTTTTCCACCACCTCTTGCTCCACGCTTTCCTGCACCAGTAACCTCGACCCCGCACAACAGACGTGTCCTTGATTGAAGAATATCCCGTTAATAATGCCCTCAACTGCCTGATCAATCGCTGCGTCCTCGAAAATAATATTCGCCGCTTTCCCACCAAGCTCAAGGGTCAGCTTAGTCGAGCGCCCTGCCAGAGATTTCTGAATCGCCTTCCCCACATCAGTCGATCCCGTAAACGCCACTTTATCCAATCCTGGATGCTTGACCAAGGCCGCACCCGTCGAACCTGCACCCGTAATACAGTTAAACACTCCGTCGGGAAGACCTGCCTCTTGGCAGATTTCCGCAAAGAGCAGTGCCGTTAGTGGAGTTGTCTCTGCCGGCTTCAGTACCACGGTGTTTCCACAGGCCAAGGCAGGAGCCACTTTCCAAGCCACCATCAAAAGAGGGAAGTTCCATGGAATGATCTGACCTGCCACCCCGATCGGGCTTGCCGATTTACCAGGAAAGGCATAACCCAATTTATCCGCCCAGCCCGCATGATAAAAAAAGTGGGCTGCTGCCAGAGGGATATCTACGTCCCGAGACTCACGAATCGGCTTTCCTCCGTCCATCGATTCGACAACCGCCAGTTCCCGGGCCTTCTCCTGAATAATCCGTGCAATCCGATAGAGATACTTCCCCCGCTCCCGACCGGACATCTTGCGCCAAACTTTATCGTAAGCGGTCCGCGCCGCCTTGACCGCCTTATCAACATCTTTTTCTCCTGCATCCGCGATTTGAGCCAGCGTCTTCTCGTTCGCTGGGTTGATCGTGGCGAATCGCTTTCCCGAACCAGCTGGAACGAATTTTCCACCTATAAAAAGGCCATACTGCTCTTTCAGCTTAAAGTGGTCCGCGCTTTCTGGAGCGGGGGCATAACCCCAGTTGGACCCTTTTGTGGAGATACTGGTTTCAGTCATTAGAAAAATAGTCCAATCCTTGATACACCCCTGTTCGCTCTTTTTCCAGTTGCATCAACATGTCGTTGGGAAGCTTACTCGCCCCGATTCGAAACAAGGAAGGAGTTAACCAAGCAGGCCCAAGAACCTCGCGGACCATAATGAGCAAGTTGAGGGCGGCTTTGGCATTGGCGATACCTCCCGCAGGCTTCATCCCAATCCTTTTCCCTGTCTTACGATAAAAGTCGCTAATCGCTTGTAACATCACCAAAACCACCTCGGGAGTCGCCGCAGGCTGAATCTTACCCGTACTGGTTTTTATAAAGTCAGCCCCCGACTGCATCGCGATGTCGCTTGCCAATCGAACCCGATCCAATGTTCCAAGCTCTCCCGTCTCTAAAATAACCTTTAAATGCGCTTTGCCACACGCCTCTTTCACCTGCTCGATCTCATTTGCCACCCGCCCATAATCTCCACGAAGAAAATCACCGCGGGAAATGACCATATCGATCTCGTGCGCTCCCTCCGCCACCGCATACCGCGTATCCTCCAACTTCACCGCTAAAGGGTTCATTCCACTGGGAAAGGCGGTCGCTACCGCCGCCACTTGGATCGGGGTGCCCTGTAAAGCCTCCCGCGCAATCCGAACCATTGTCGGATAAACACAGACCGCAGCCACCATGGGCAAATCCTTGCGACCCGAGTGAAGGTGAATCGCCTTAGTGCAGAGTTGCCGGACTTTACCTGGGGTATCCGCCCCTTCCAGAGTGGTCAGATCGACCATCGATAAGGCTAATTTTAACCCCTCCACTTTCGATGCTTTTTTAATACTCCGCGTGGCCAATCGCGCTACTCGTTCGCGAATTCCGACCTCATCGACAGGGTGTGCCTGCAAATTCAGATTCGTGGATACAGCTAAAGAGGAACTCATAGACCCTTTTTCAAGGGAAGGAGTATATTCCCGCCAAACGCGGGTTTGGTCAAACCGTTGTCGTGCCGTTCGCCTCAGCGAAAATCGACTTCAGATCATCTTTAGAACTCCGCCCCAGCCATCGCGTCAATGTCTCGGTGCCACTCTTTTTGGCTTGGTACGCCTTAAGAACCTTATCGATATAGTGGTGAACTTCTTCATAAGGCACTTTGGGTTGAATCAGAACATTAAAACGAGCATCTGCGCCCGTTTTTCCGCCCAAAAACATATCAAAGCACTCCTTCTTCACCCCATCAATAGTTCGGGTCGCACCCCGAAAACCAATATCCGCAATCTGATGCTGACCGCATGAGCTGGGACATCCGCTAAAATGGATCCGAACCTGATCTTTATAATACGAACAAAGTTGGTCGAGCTCGCCCACCATCCGAATCATTCGGTTCTTTGTTTCCCCTACCGCCAGATTACAGAACTCGATTCCGGTGCAGGAAACGCAACCCTTACGGAAATTACTTGGATCCACCACCAGCCCAGAAGCCTCTAACTCTTTCTTCAGTGCCTCCACGTTCTTCTCGGGAATATTGACGATGACTAGATTCTGTTTGTTCGTCCCGCGAATACCCACCTTTCCCTTTTCTCCGTGCTTTTCCGAAAGATCCGCGATGATCCTCATCTGAGTTCCAGTCAGTCGTCCTCCTGCCAAGCAAACACCTATCCAATACAGTCCTTTCTGAATCTGGGCGTGGACTCCCATATGGTCGGATTCAGGGTTCTCCGGGAAGACAAATTCAGAATGCCGTTCAAAAGTCCGTCCCGCCACCCGCTCCACCTCCGTGATAAACTTCTCTGGACCCCAATCCGCCATGAGAAACTTCAGTCGAGCCCGCGCTCGCTTATCGCGAAACCCGTGGTCCCGATAAATCACTGAGGTGTAGTGCACCATGGGAAAAATATCCTCAGGCTTTAAAAATACTGGCAGGGTTTGCGCCAAGTGAGGCGCGGATGAAAGTCCTCCCCCGACCTTGATCCCATACCCCTTCTCTTTCCCCCGCTCCAAGCCAAAGACCCCCACACAGTTAATATCAGGTTGGGTGCACATAATCCGACAACCCGAAATGGATATCTTATATTTCCGTGGCAGATTCGAAAATTCGCTATTGTTCGTCAGGTGCGCGTCCACCGCATGAAGCTCGGTCGTCGAGTCAGAAATCGCATCAGGATCCATCCCCGCAACCGGACAACCCACCACATTCCTCGCAATATCGCCACAAGCTCCGCTCGAAGTAATTCCTACAGAATGGAGCCGCTTAAAGATCTCAGGAAACTGCTCAATTCTTAGCCAGTGGAGCTGAATTGTCTGTCGGGTCGTCACATCCC
Source organism: Verrucomicrobia subdivision 6 bacterium (assembly GCA_947466515.1). Lineage (GTDB taxonomy): Bacteria > Verrucomicrobiota > Verrucomicrobiia > Methylacidiphilales > Verrucolacustridaceae > Verrucolacustris. The sequence goes on from CANIEM010000039.1 coordinate 17,746, forward strand.
CAAAACCATGGGCAAACTGATCGGTCAGTGCGGCAATTTCCCGAAGTTGCTCAGGATTCAGCTGACCCCCAGGAATTCGGGTCCGAAGCATGAAGTAGCCATCCTCCTTCGGTTTCTGCTGGTAAACCCCATACCACTTAAACCGCATAAAGTCGTCAGCTTCAATCGCCTGATAGCCATCCTTCACGTAGCGCGGGAGATCCTTAATCACATCCAGACCATCTTTGGCCAACTTGATCTGCTCCTCCTTGGTCTCACCAGGGGTGAAGTTTCGTGGCGTGGACAAGGTTAACGACATGCAAAAACCTTAGCCAATATTCTGGTTCGCACAAGTTTACCCCACCCAACTCGAGGCTCCGCCTCGATCCTCTTACTACATAATTTGACACACTACATATTGTTAGCTAGATGTAGTGCATGAGAATGCTTGCCTCAAGAGAACTCGCAGCACGGCCAGGGAAAGTTTGGAAAGATCTCGCTCAAGATGGCGCACTCGTTATCACCAAGGACGGAAAACCTCGCGGGATCATTACTCCCACCAGCGATCAAACACTCCTGGAAGATATGCAGGATCTGATTTTTGCCCGATCTCGAAGAGCCGTCTCAGCTCTCCGTCGTGACGCCGCCCTTCGACCTTCCATCTCTCAGACTGATGTTGACCGCGAAATCAAAGCGACCCGGTCGTATGGCTGAAATTCCCCTTTGGGTGCTCGACACCAACGTTCTTGTCTCCGGTATTCTTTCTGTCGGCTCTCCACCCGCACGCCTGGTCGATGCTCTTATCGATCGACGACTCCAACTCGTTATGGATGATCGAATCGAGGATGAGTATCGGAGAGTTTTTGCTCGGCCCAAATTTCATTTTGATCCGGTTCGGGTCGATGCATTTTTTGGTATACTGAGTTTTCAAACCATGGTCTCCGCTGCCCCTTGGCCACGTCCTCTTCCGCCCGACTCTTCCGACACGATGTTTCTCGAAGTCGCTCACTCGACTTCAGAAAAAACCCTCATCACTGGAAATTTAAAACATTTCCCCGCCTCGTGCCGAGGTCAGGTCAGAGTTCACTCCCCTCGCGAAGCCCTCGTCATGCTAACAGGCCGAGCCTAGGCCCGGCCTCAAAGCTTGGTATCGTTCACCTCTTGCCATCCCTGTCTGGCGATCACTGCGATCGCATAACGCAACCCAGGACGGATATCTCGAGTCGAAATCGACATAACCTGCATTCTTCCCTCCCCTTCATCCCGAAGCCGAAAAGAGATACGACTGCCTCGCGTGGTTGATAAAACCACAACCTCTTTTGCAAAATCAACAGCTCCAGGTTCCTCAGTCAATCCTAGCTCCCGCCAAATCTTCTCATACTCCACCCCATCTAGAATCACTCCCCGCGTCGGCCCTTTCTCCACTCCTGCTCCCGCTTCCCCAAAGAACTCACGCAGGGGCTTGGGAGATTCGTTTTTCTTCATTTCAGTTGGGCTAATCTCGTCCGCCCAAGAAACCGCCAAGCAGCTGAGCAGGATGAAGAAAAGAACTCGCACAGGCTAAGCCTTGACCAGAGTCCCTTCAGACAAGTTGCTTCTTGTTTCCAGTTGCACTCCTAAATCTCCAATCTTAGCCCAACTCAAACCAGCAAACTGGGGAACCTCCGTCGCCATCGCCTTCCAGACATCCTCCACCGAATGCAGTGAGTTCCCACCGGTGCAGGCCTCCCGCAGATCTCGCAAAATCAACCAATCTTCTCTCGCTTCCCCAGGAGCCGCAATCGCCCTCGTCATACGCTGAAGTCTTCCATGCACATTGACCATCGAGCCGGTCTTCTCTGCCGTCGCAGCCGAAGGCAGAACCACATGGGCCAATCGAGAGGTTTCATTCCCAAGAATTCCGGAGAACAGAAGCATATCTAGTTTTTGTAGGGCACTTGCAGGGATCCCCGCCGCTACTACATCCTCGCCACCGAAAACTAGAAGGGCGCGAATCTTACCTGAAACAATCTCCGCCCCCCATGAACTAAACTTTCTCCCACCCGAAGAAAGCCCGAGAAGCTCCGGTCCCCGCCCATTAGGATTTCCATCGCCACTTCTGAGAAAGTTATCAGCCTGCCCGGTATGTTTCACTATATCCACACGAGTCACCCCAAGTTCGCCCAGCAATCTTTTTAAGACAAAAAGCTCCTCATTCGTCAGGCGGCCCGAAGCCACCACCGCAATCTCCTCAGGCTTAACATTCCCCAGTCCTTCTGCTGCCCGGTGAATCGCATCTGTCCAAGTTCCAGGGAACTGCTCCCCTACCGCCTTAAGCAGAGGGCGATGGAGCCTGTCTTTTGAGTCGAGATAATGGATGTTCAGCCGCCCGTAATCACACATCCAGGCAGAGTTCACTGCCTCATTTTCACGAGGGGTCAATCGATGAACTTTACCTTCCCTCGATCCGATAGTCGTATTGCAACCTGTTCCACAACTCGTGCAAATACTTTTTGTTTCTTTCAGAAACCATACCCTCATCTGAAACCGAAAATCCTTACTGGTCAGCGCGCCCACCGGACAAAGATCGACGGTGTTCAGTGAATAATCGTTATCAAAACTCTTCCCTGGATAAGCGGTTAAGGTGCTGTGGCTTCCTCGATTCACAAATCCCAAAACATCGTCCTTCATCACTTCACTAGAGAAACGCACACATCGGGAACAAAGAATACACCGCTCATCATCCAGTACGATGCGCTTACCCAAATCCACATTCTTAGGCTTCTTTACCTTTTCCTCCACGAACCGACTCGCGCCCGTACCGTACTCCACCGAGTACTCCTGCAACTTACACTCCCCAGCCTGATCGCAGATTGGACAATCCAGTGGATGATTGATCAAAAGAAACTCCATCACCCCATTGCGACAATCTTTGACTAGGGGGGAATCAGTCCGAATGCCCATTCCCTGCGTAATCCCAGTAGCACAACCAATCTGCGGTCTCGGCATCCAAGCGATCTCAGGCTTTCCATCTTGCCCCAAGACGGGCGATCGATCGGCGTTCATCTTCGGAGTACCCATTTCAAATAGACACATTCGGCAATTACCCACCACGGATAACTTCGGATGGTAGCAGTAGTGCGGAATAAACTTTTTAGATCGATGGGCCACCTCCACCACATTCAAACCCTTCGGCATCTTCAACCAAACTCCATCAACCTGAACGTCGACCAAATCAAGCTCGTCCTTGGCCACATCATGATTCCAGGGATTCATCGAATGGGTTTGGCAGCAGCTCATATTTTTCTCAATGGAGTAAAGAAATCGTATCCCGCTTAGCCGCAGATCCGTTTCTGGCAATTCGCACGGAAAACTCCGCCTTAAACTTCGTAATAAAACTCTGCACAGGCCATGCGGCCGCTTCCCCAAAAGCACAAATGGTTCTGCCCGCGATTCGATCCGCCACCTCTTTCAGAAGCGAGGGGTCGTCCTCTCGCCCATGTCCCTCTGCTATTCGACCGAGAATTTTCTTAAGCCACAGGACACCTTCTCGACATGGGGTACACTGCCCACACGATTCGTGAGCATAAAAGGCGGAGATATTAGCCAAGCACTCCACCATATCTCGAGTGTGATCCATCACGATGACACCGCCCGATCCCGCCATGCTTCCAGCAGCCGCCAGTGTATCGAAATCGAGTCGTAAATCCTCTAGACCAACCTCCTTATCCAGCATCTTTCCATCCAAACCCTTTTCTTTGATCTTATAAACTTCCCCCGCCTTCAAAACCTTGGCAGATGAGCCACCAGGAATAACCGCCTTCAGTCGATTGCCATTACGGATACCCCCACAAACATCGTTGATCAATTGCCCCAAAGTCAGGGCCCCCACAGGAAATTCGTAGTATCCTGGCTTGACCACATCCCCGCTAACACAAAGGAGGCGGGTTCCCGTGTTATTCGGGCGTCCAATCTTGGCGTAGGCTTCACCCCCCATATCCACGATATGTTTTACGTTACAGAGGGTCTCCACGTTGTTCACGATCGTCGGACACATATAGAGTCCAAGAACTGCAGGAAAATAAGGCGGCTTAATTCTGGGGTAGGCCCGCTTCCCTTCCAGCGACTCAATCAATCCCGTCTCTTCACCGCAAATGTAAGCTCCCGCCCCACGATGGACGTAAATCTCTAAATCATATCCCGTCTTTAATATATTTTTTCCAAGAAAACCCGCTGCCCTCGCCTCCTCCAAGGCCTTCTCCATAATCTTCCAGCCCTCGGTGAACTCACAGCGGATATAGAGATATGCCAGCTTCACTCCATTTGCAAAACAGCTCAGGATCATCCCTTCCAAAAGCTGATGCGGATCTTTGTAAATGATCTGCCGATCTTTAAACGTTCCTGGCTCTGACTCATCGGCATTACAGATTAGATAGATCGGCTTGGTCGTTTTGGTTGGATCAATAAAACTCCACTTAGTTCCCGTTGGAAAACCTGCCCCACCTCGGCCGCGCAGTTGACTCTTTTTTACCTCATCTCGAATCGCTCCACCCCCCATGGCCAAGCCTTTTTTCAGAATCTCGTACC
>CANIEM010000040.1 GCA_947466515.1 Verrucomicrobia subdivision 6 bacterium
ACCCAGATGACTCTCACCTCACCCGAAGGCGTCGCCTTCGCCCGTCGCCAAGGCATCTCCCTCGCCGTTCTTGCCCGCGAACTCTCCCTCCGCGAACTCGCCAAATTCCCATCCGCAACCGACCCCTCAGGCCTTCCCTTAGAAGTTTTTGTTCATGGGGCCCTCTGCGTTGCCTACTCAGGCCAGTGCCTCACCAGCGAAGTCCTCGGTCGCCGCAGCGCCAACCGTGGCGAGTGCGCTCAAGCCTGCCGCATGCCTTACACCCTCGAAGTCGACGGCCAAACCCGCGACCTCGGGGATCGTGCCTACCTTCTCTCTCCCCAAGATCTCGCCGCTGTCGATGAAATCCCTGAACTCATCAAACTCGGCCTCCACTCGTTCAAGATCGAGGGTCGGCTCAAATCTCCTGACTACATCACAGCCGTCACCACCGTTTATCGCCAAGCCATCGATCGCGCCATCGACCAACACCCCGTCCCTGCCTCAAAAGAAGAAAAGTACCGCTTGGAGATGACCTTCAGTCGCGGACTTTTTCCAGGATGGTTTCATGGCGTCGATCATCAGCAACTGGTCCACGCCCGCTTCGGAAAGAAACGCGGCCCTTTTGCGGGTAAGATCGCCCGCACTGGGCCTGATTGGCTCGAGTTGGATGAAATTCTCACCCCACTTCATCCTGGCGACGGTGTCGTCATCGATCGCGGCTCGGATACCGACAACGAGCCGGGCGGATTTCTCTTCGGCGTCCAAGGTAACCGCATCAGCTTTCGTCACGGATCCCTCCCACCCCACTCCACTCGACCTGGAGATCGCGTTTGGAAAACCAAGGATCCTCAACTCGAGAAACTACTACGATCCGAACGCTCCAAGGAAGCTCCAACCGAAACGACTCCACTGCATCTAAAAATATCCGGCCTGGCTGAGCAACCTCTTCATATCCATGCCGTGAGCGGAATCCAAGAGGTCAACTTATCGTCTGCCATCCCCCTTACTGCAGCTCGGAATCGACCTCTGACCCCTGACTCCCTCCGGGATCAGTTGAGTCGGTTGGGCGGTACTCCTTTTCATCTCGGCACCCTTTCCGCCACTTTCCCCGAGCCGGTCATCCTTCCCGTTTCCGAACTCAACCGCCTCCGCCGTGAAATCGTCTCCCGCCTATCCGAGGAGCAGCGTTCCCACATTCCCAAGAATGTAGGAACATTGCCCCTCACGGCCGTTCCTCTCCTTCCCACACTCCTCCAGTCCATTCATACCAAGAAATCCACTCTCCCTGCTCCCTCTCAGCCAATTATCTCCGTTCTCTGCCGCACTCCCGAACAGGCCCAAGCCCTCGTAACCGAATCCCCTGACCTCCTTTATCTCGACTTTGAGGATCTTCGCCGTTTTGCCCCCACCATCGAAACTCTCAGAAAATCTTCCCAAGTTCCCATCTTTCTCGCTACCCCCAGAATTCAAAAGGCGGGCGAAACTGGATTTTTCCGCCTCATCGAGAATGCCCAGCCCGACGGTGTCCTTATTCGAAACCTTGGTGGTCTTGACCACTTCCACTCCTTGAATATCCCTATCGTCGGGGACTTCTCCCTCAATATCTCCAACCCCCTTTCCGCCGATCTCTTTATATCCGAAGGCCTCCAACGCGTCACTCCCAGCTATGATCTCAATATCTCGCAACTACTCGAACTCCTCCACACCTCCCCGCCCTCTTGGTTTGAACTCACCCTCCACCAACACATCCCCATGTTTCATATGGAACACTGCGTCTTTGCCGCTTTTTTATCGGAAGGTAAAGACCACCTTACCTGCGGTCGTCCTTGTGATCGCCATCGGATTTCCGCTCGTGATCGAGTCGGCGAAGCCCATCCCATCCGTGCCGATGTTGGGTGCCGCAATACCGTCTTTCATGCCCGCCCCCAATCTGGCGCTTCCCATATCCCCCAACTTCTCGCAACAGGCCTGCGCCACTTTCGCCTCGAACTTTTAGAAGAGTCGCCTGAAGAAGCAGTCCTCCTCCTGGCCTCCTACCGCAAGGCCCTCCTCGGCCACTCCGACCCCTCCCATCTCGCCCACTCAATCGGCGCCCGCGACCAACTCGGCGTCCTCGCCCGTTAAAACCTTGCCGCGGCGCCCCCCGTTACCGAAACGGATTCACCGCTCGCACCCCGTCATAATTCTGCCCGTGGCTAAAGTCCTCCGTCACAAGTTCGCTTGCCCCCACACTTCTCGCCGCCGCCAAAATCATCGCATCCCAAAGGGATAACTGCCAACGCACCTGCTCACTTAAAGCCATTTTCAAGATCATCAGGGTATTGTCCACCACGGGCCAAACCGAGAGATCATAAATCAACTGGTGAATCTCACCCCGAGAAACTTTTTTTCTCTCCAGATTCACCTCCAACTCCTGCAAAACCTGCACGCTGATTGCTATCTGCCCTAATATCCGCCATCCCTCCTCAATAATTAGCTTCGCCCGTATTCGTTTTTTGGGGCTCTCCAAGTCGTAGGCGTAAAGCAGAATGTTCGTGTCCACAAACCGCCTCGGACTACCTACGGGCATGAATCTCCTCTCGTGCGATAAACTTGCCACCCAAACGCATCCCCCTCTCCAAACGCGCCAGCGCACCCACCGTGTTCACCGGGTCCCCTTTTCCCACCAGCACCTGATCCAAACCCGTTAAGACCAACTCCCGCAAAGTCGTCCTTCTCTGTGCCGCCACCACCTTCGCCCTATGCAACACCTCGTCAGGCACATCAATCGTGGTCTTCACTCTTCCTCTTTAGCAGTATTTACAGCTTATAGCAATACTCCTGTATTAGAAATAACCTCACCCATAACCCTCGCTACTGCCCACTGGTAGGGCGGATCATCCGTGATCCGCCGATTCAACGACTCAAACCTAAATCGCCCTATCGGCCGATGGGGACCATCGGCCCTACCAAAGTTTAGGTTTTATGCTTTTCATCGAGGCGACCTCGGAGATGCCGCCCCTACCAAACCTAAAACTTCAAAACGACTTTCACACCTTCGCATTTTCGAACATTCCTACTTTCTTGGGAATGTGGGAACGACACCGCGCCGGGCCCCCATGTATTCCCCTTTTGACCTTTCCGGCCTTTGCGTGAGGAATCTGCGCGTATGCGCGCGTGAGCGCGTCCCGCGAACGCGGGATCATCCACCACCTTCCCTCCTTAACCCCTTAATCCCTTACGCCCTTGTATTCCCTTGCGTCCTTTGCGTTCTTTGCGTGAGAAGGTTTGCCCTATCCCTCTCTACCTCTGCTTTTTACAACTATTACTCACATTTTAAAAATAGTGCCGCAACTTTTGCCCATATCCCCAGTTATATCCTCCATGACAACATCACTCAGAACCCATCGTGGCGCGTTGGCCTTAGGCCTCCTCGCCTTCACCCTGATCCATCCCACCCATCGCCTCTTGGCAGAAGTCTGCCAGGACAACGATAAAACCGCCCGCCTACTCAAAAGGTTCGACGCCAACCAAAACGGCAAGATCGACCCCGAAGAGCAGGCCAGCGCCGATCAAGCCCGCCAAGAGCTGTTCCGTCGCCTCCAAGGTAAATATGATACCGATGGCAACGGCCAACTCAGTGAGTCCGAAAAAGCCGCACGCCGCGAGGATCTCCAAGCCATGCAAAAAGAGAAGCTAACGAAGTTTGATAAAGACGGAGACGGACGCCTCAGTCGCGAAGAACGCGCTACAGCCACTTCGGCCAAGAAAGCCAATCCCAAAGGCACTCCCGCTAAGAAAACGGGAGCTTAATTAGCCGATCGTTTCCCCACTCGTGCCCGGACGCGAGTGGGGAGACTTTTCATTGAGGCACGCGCCCCCCTCTCTATCTTCTCCCCACGGCTCAACTGCTTAAAATAAACCTCAGCACTCCTTGCCTCTTTCTCACTTCGCTTTCTCCACGCCGCCACCAACCGTACAGGCAACCTGCTTCGCGTATACTTTCCGCCCACTCCCTTCTCGTGCGCTAATAACCGTTTCTCTAGCCGATTCGTCCACCCCGTGTACAACGACCCATCCCCACACTTTAAAACATACAGCCACGCACTCACCCCTCCCCCCGCCACTTTCCCCTTCCCACCTTAATCTTTGCCCGTTGCCTCTTTTCCTCCACCAACTTTCGTGTTGCACCCCAACTCCTTTTGGCTTTTCGACTTCTCTCCTTCGACCTCTCCGCTGCCTTCGCCAACCGAATTCTTCTCTCCCGCTCGACCAAAGCCGCCACCAGTCTTTTTCTTGCACGGATTCGGTTAGCCTCCCGAAAACGCTCCTCTTGCGCCACTACCGTGACCCCGGTCGGAATGTGCCTTAGCACCACTTTCGTCTCCACCTTTTGTACATTCTGCCCCCCTCTCCCGCCCGAACGCGAAAACTCCTCCACCAAATCCTTCTCCTCTAACTTCATCTCTTCAATCCCTCACTCCGTACACCTCAATCTCTTTCCATTACCTCTTTTTCCATTTCCCATCATCCTCTTGGATCCACTCTCCAGGGTAGCTCGCCTGCCGCGCCCGATTAGCAAACTCCTTCGCATACTGCGCCTCACTCTTCTTCTCAATCTGCGCTTTCTCTGCAAAAAGCTTTTCCCGTGCCCCATTCTCCTTCGCCACCACTGTCTTGGCATAATCAATGTAAGCTTGATCCTTCGGCATCTCCTTCAACACCAGCAGACCATCTCTACCCTCTCCCACCTTATGATCATTTTTTAACTCCTGCACCTGATGCGAAAGCATCCGCCTCTCCTCACCCGCACTCAACGTTGTCATCTCCACTTTTCCCGCCGTCCCACCCCTCTGCTCCACATCCACCTTCATATTAATATCCACCTTTAAAGGCTCAGGCGTATCCAGTCGCACCGTGGCACACCCCACCAACAGCCCAACCCCTCCCACCATGAGGATGCCTCTTAGAAAAGATTTCACTGTTCTAAGGTACCACCAAAGAACCACTCGGGTCGATCACCTGTCCACTACCCCCCATTTTTCCTACCGCCACTTCCATTCTCCCTGTATTCTAACTTGTGCCTAAAGTCGAATCGATGCGCCGCCACTCTTTTTTTATCCTTCTTGCCGTTCTTCTCACTTTCATCGCTCTTCCCACTGTACCCCTGCACATCGCTCTTTTTCTCACCAACACCCCCGCAAGTTTCTCCTCCGCCCTTTGGCGCGGGTACGGCCATCTCGAAATTCGCGGCATTCAGTACGGCGAGGCGATTCAAGTTCAGGCCCTCGCAGTTAAAATCGATCCTTCTCTTTTTCTTGGACGTATTTCCGAAGTCCGCCTCTACGGTGCGGAAGGTTGGCTCAGCCGATTCGAAACCCATTCCGCCCCCTCAAAATACAGCCTTCCTCTGCGTATCGCGCGCCTTCTCATCGAAAACTCAACTCTCCAGCTCGATAACCTAGGCCCAGGCATCCCGCCTACCCCACTACGCCTCGGAGATACCACCCCACTTCTTTTTACCGATGTTCGCCTCGGCCCACAGCCCTCGGGTGAATCCAATTCCGAACTTCAAAGTGCTACCATCGAAAACCTCACCTTCTACTCCCCCAACGATGCCCTCGCACCTGTCCTCTCTTTCGCCAGGATCGATATTGCCTTCACTTGGGAGGGCCTCACTCATAAAAAGCTTCAATCTCTCTGCCTTACCACCCCCACCGTCTACTTAGGCGACGACCTCTTCGCCTTCGTCGATCGAATCCAAAGTAGCTCCTTGCCCAGCAACCAATCCGATGGGCCATTTTCCATCGAGGACTTCCGCGTCAACGACGGGCGCCTCAGTGTCTCTATCTATGGTCAACCCGTTCTACTCCTTCCCGTTCAATTCGCCGCCGAACAAAAGAATCTCCAACTCCGCGACTTCACCGAAATCCAGCTCGCCACCACCTTTACCGTTCCCCCCTCCAATCTCGACTACCCCGCCTACGACCTCTCCGTAATGAACCTTCGCGGAAATCTCTACTTCAGTCTCGGCCAAGATGCCAAAGGTAAACGCTCCGATAATATCGTCCCCACCCTTTTTGCGGATCGCCTCACCTGCCACGGACTCACCGCCGAAAAACTCTCCGTCTCCGTCACCGTCAGCGCCGAAGGTATCTTTGCCCGAGCCAGCGCAGGAGTCGGGGGTGGATCTCTCGATGGCGGTCTCTCCCTTCTTTTTAAACCCGACCTCCCTTGGTCAGCCTGGTCTTCCATTTCTGAAATGGAAAGTAATGTGGTCACAGACGCCCTCACCCCCTCCTCCTTCCGCTTAAGCTCGAAAGTCGATGCCCTATTGAATGTTTCCGCTCAAGGAAAAGAGATTCGCGGAGGTTACGGCACCATGTCCTTTCATCACGGGGGCCGCCTCCAAATTCCGAGCGTCGACAAAGTGGCGCAACGTATTCCCCAAGACTGGAGCTGGATCAAAGAAGGTTCCGCTCGTGCTGCACTTAGCATCATCCGCGACTACGGCTTCGAGAGCGGAGAAATTCGTGCAGTCTACCAACCGCCCGGTGGTCGTCTTACCCTCAATCTCCGTGGGCCAGAGGGAAAACGCGACATCACCCTCAACTGGCTCCCCCCAGGGTCCTAACCCACGCGTAAGCGTGTCCCGCAACCGCGGGATCGCTCACCACCTTCCCCCCTTAACCCCCTTAACCCCCTTAACCCCTGTACCCCTGTACCCCTGTATCCCTGTATCCCTGTATCCCTTACTCCCCCCCCATGTATTCCTTCGCGGCCTTTGCGGCCTTTGCGTGAGGAATCCGCGCGTGAGCGCATCTCTACCCCGACCCGCGTCGGGGCCACAACCGCGGGAGCGATCTCTTTGAGGTCGCCTGCGTTCAACACTTAAACCCGTCCACTGGTAGGGCGGATCATCCGTGTTCCGCCGATTCAACGACTCAAACCTAATTCGCTCTATCGGCCGACGGAGACCATCGGCCCTACCACCACATTCGCACTCTCCAATAATCCACGCGAAAGCGTGTCCCGCGAACGCGGGATCAATCACCGCCTTCCCCTCTTAACCCCTGAATCCCTTCTCCACCCCCACCGGCACCAACACCGCATCTTGCATTCCATGAATTAGCTTTTTATCAGTCGGACACAAAGTAGCCAAAGCCCCCTTCAATGCCACCTTCTCACCCGTCACTAAATAATACGGGCATAACCTTACTTTCCATCGCTCCTCCTGCATCTCACCCCGCTCCTCATTCCACACCGGATGGGTTACAACTTCAGGATGAGCAAATTTTTGCAAAAGATGCGGCTGCTGACTCCACTCTCCCAACGCCCGTCGAACCTCCTTCACCCAACGCTCCTTTGGGTGATCGCTCCCCACCACCACCCCCCGCGAGCCCCACGCCTTTGGAGAAAAGCCACTCACCTTAATCACCAGCTCCCTTCCCTTTTGGCTAAAACCCTCCAACTCATCCCACGACTGTATCCCCAAATCCGGCAACACTCCCTCAGGCGGTAACTCCATCGGCCGCATCGGCCACGCTCTCGGAACCAGACCACGCAACTCTTTGAAATAACCCTCCCCCAACTCCTTCCTCCACCAATCCTCCAATGGCTTCATCCAGAAGAGCGCCCACCACAACTTCTCCTCCAAATAAGCCTTGGGCGGGGCCTCCATCTTAATTTTTTCATTCCAAGTAGCACGAATCCCCTCCAACCCCATCCAGTCAAACATTTCAAAAAAACGATACGGCCCTGCTGATTCAAATCGATACTGCTCGGCGGATTTCACTCTCTCCTTTCCAATCAACCACTCCCACTCAGGCCGGTAATCTTCCGCCTCTTTGGAAATGATAACATCTCCACTTTCTCCCAAAATCTCCGTAACCATCGATCGCATCCCAGCACTCCCCCCAAGAAGCGTCTGGCCTAGCTTCCCGTACTCTTCTTGTAGCCACGCGGTCAATCCAACCCCCCCAGGGACCGCATCAATCTCCGTCAAAGCCCAACCACCCTCAGTCCGAATCAAATCAGGTCGTAATACCCTTGGCAAAGATCCCCTTCCTTCTCTTCCAATTCGAACGACTTCCTCAGGTTTTCCTAAATCCAACCATTCCGAAACCCACTTCGGTGCATCCCCAGCCACGCTCGCCCGATACAGTTTGTCTGCAACCCGTTGAAAAGCAGACAACTTCTTTCCTAATCCCTCCAAAAATAAAACATCCTGCGCCTCCAAACTCAACGGACGATCCGACCACCTCCACCTTTTCCCCTGAAAAAGACCCTCACTAGGGAGTGCTCTCTTCAACTCCTCAATCGTCACTCGCCCAGCATCCATCATCATCGACGACCACCGCCCACCAATTGGCCAGCAAGCCGAATCGCCGCCATCAAACTATCTGCCTTCGCTTTGCCTTTTCCCGCCATAGCAAAAGCAGTTCCGTGATCAGGCGAACACCGCACCACCGGCAAGCCCACCGTTACATTCACCGTACTCTCGAAATCCAACAGCTTGGCAGGAATAAGTCCTTGATCGTGATACAACGCCACCACCCCATCAAACTCCCCTTTCCCTGCCCTCCAGAAAACCGTATCTGGCGACTCAGGACCCCATATTTTGTAGCCTACTTTTTTGCTCAACTCTTTCACCGCAGGCTCCACCACCTTCCTTTCTTCATTGCCAAATAGACCACCTTCTCCCCCGTGTGGATTCAATCCGCAAACCGCAATCCGCGGCTTTCGAAAGCCCATCCTTCGTAAGGTCTCGGCCAAATGCACCCCCGCCCGCACAATCCCACCCTTCGAAAGATTATTTACCGCCTTCTTCAAGGAAAGATGCGTACTCACCAGCGCCACCCGCAACCTCGGGCCGATCATCATCATCGTCACCTCCCCACTCCTAAGGCCAAAAGCTTTTGCATAAAACTCAGTCTGCCCTGGAAACCGAAAACCTACTCGCCTCAACCCCTCTTTAGAAACAGGACCGTTGACTACCGCCTTGATTTCTCCCGATTGCAACATACGAACGCTCTCCTCTAAAGCCTTCATCGCCATCCGAGCCCCTTTTAAAGTAGGTCTTCCAACACGAACCCCCACCGACTCTCCAATAATTCTCAACTGATACGAACGACCCATCCTCCTTACCGTCTCCCGCACGAGCTCAGGCCCCACTCCCGCAGGATCACCTAGTGTAATGCCCAAAACAGCGGTTTTTTTCCCTGCCCCAAAAGAATTTCTCACAAGAATCTTTCGATATAGGCATCCCGTTTCAAACGTTCGATCCACTCCTTTTGTACCTTCTCGCTCTCCGCCGCTACCAAAGTGCTTTCAATCGCATCACGAATACTAGAGAGAGGAGTTACTGTAGCTTTTTTTACCTCCTCCACCTGCAAGAGGTAGTACGCAGGCGGCCCCTTCGCAGAGGGCAAGGTCAAGATTCCACTCGCTTGACCAGGTCGCAAACTGAAAGCCACGTCCGCAAGCTCTCCCTTCAAACCTTCCCGCTCGGCCCAACCGCCCTGATCCATGAAAAGCCCACCTCCAGCCCGATTATAATCCGAGTACTTCCTAGCCAAAACTGCGAAATCCACCCCCGACTCTACCTGCGCCAAAACCTCCTTGGCCTGTGCCTCCACCTCCGCGCTACTCTCCGGCGCCAAGTAGATCATCCGCAATTTCACCCGATCGGGCTGTAAAAAATCTCGGATATGATTCTGATAATACTCCTCAATCATGTGCGGCGAAATCGTGATAAAGCGCTTCGCATTAATCTGCCTCATCTGCTGCACAATAAATGTTTCTTGAATGTTTTTCTTCCAGTCCGCCATCGTGATCCCTCTTTCTTCTAGGGTTTTCACCAGAGCCTGCCGATCTCCCCCAAACTGATCCCGGACTCTTTGCCTTTCCTCTCGATCGAAATAGTAGGCGGGGAAATTATACCCCTTTTTCTTGTAGTCCTGAATAATCAGCCGCGTCTCAATCAAAGAGTCTAAAACCGTTTTCCGTCGCTCACGGATTCTCGCTTTTCTCTCGTCATCGGTAATTTTACCAGCTTGCTGCTGGTTTTTTAAGTCGTCCTCCTCCATCTGCGTCTGTGCCAGAACATCTCGAAAAGTAATCGCCTCGCTATTAATTACTGCCGCCACTCCGTTGTTGATCGAGTTTTGCCCCCAACTGCATGAAAGCATACACCCGATGACGAAGACGAGGACCAGCGGGGTGGGTGGGATCATCTTAGCCATGCTTCCAGTTGACCCAGCTTATCGTGGGCGGTCTTCTCGGTCAAACGGGGCAGTTTCGTCCCCACCATTTCTAACTCCATCCCCTTCCAGGCCCGAATCTTCTCCCCCTCCACCTCCAATCTCGTCACTCCGGCTAATCCCGCCAGAACTCGAACTCGATGGTGAGCTAATAAAAGTGCTATCTCCGTCGGCCATGCCCCATACCGATCCCGCCAATTCACCCCAATTCTCCCTATTTCCTTTATACTCCCCGCTTCCGATACCAAGCGATAAGCCTCAATTCTTTCTCGTACTTCAGGAATATAATCGGCTGGAACATACGCCCCTGCTCTTCCATCTCCCACCTCTGAACTTCGTAAAGTGACGAAATCCAAACGCATCAACACCACAGGTGGTGGGCGCCACTCCCCCTTCTTCATTCTCGCCACCGCTGAACGCAAAAGACGGCAGTACAACTCAAATCCAATCACTGCTACGTGCCCACTCTGCTCCGTACCTAAAAGGTTACCCGCCCCACGTATTTCCATATCTCTCATCGCAATCCGATACCCCGCACCCAGACCCCCATGCTCCTTCAAAGCATCCACCCTCTCCCCAGCCTCCCCCTTCCGCCTCTCCCGAGGCACCAGCAATAGTGCGTAGGCCCGATGCAGCGCTCTCCCCACCCTTCCCCGCAACTGATACAGATCCGCTAACCCAAATCGATCGGCTCGATCTAAGATGATCGTGTTCGCGTTAGGAATATCCAAACCACTTTCGATAATCGTCGTGCAAAGCAAAATATCCGCTTTCCCTTTCACAAATTGCCCCATGGCATCCTCCAACTCTCCCTCCGCCATCTGACCATGCGCTATCACCACCTTGATCCCAGGCAGTAGCAGTCGCATCTTTGTCGCGAGAATCGGTAAAGCCGCCACTCGATTGTGCAAATAATACACCTGACCCCCACGTTCCACCTCGCGCCGAATCCAGTCCCGGATCAATCGCTCATCATATTCCGCCACCACCGTTTCAATCGGGTGACGACCCAAAGGCGGCGTCTCGATCTGACTTAGATCCCTCGCACCCAACATCGATAAATAAAGCGTCCTTGGAATGGGAGTAGCCGACAAGGTAAGTAAGTCCACTCGGCGGAACCGCTCCTTCAGCTTCTCCTTCTGCTTTACTCCAAACCGCTGTTCCTCATCGATCACTACCAAACCCAAATCATGAAAAGCCACATCTGCCGAAAGGAGTCGGTGAGTCCCCACCACCACATCGATCCTCCCATCCGCCACCCCTTTGATAACCTCCCGCTGCTCCAACCCAGTTCGAAATCGGCTCAACTCATCCACCACAATCGGCCAGTCTGCAAATCGTTCCCGTAAGGTCCGCGTATGCTGCTGGGCCAAAACCGTCGTCGGCGCCAGCACCACCACCTGCTTTCCGCCCATCACTGCTTTAAATGCCGCCCGAATCGCCACCTCCGTCTTTCCATATCCCACGTCACCACAAATCAATCGATCCATCGGTCGTGCCCGCTCCATATCCGCCTTAGTTTCAGCAATCGCCCTCACCTGATCCGCTGTCGGCACATAAACAAACTCTGCTTCAAACTTCCCCTGCCACTCATGATCGGGTGGGAACGCTTTTCCAGGTAATGCTTCTCTCTCCGCTGCCGTTCTTAATAAAGTAGCCGCAAAATCTTCCACCGCTTTTTCTGCCTTCGCCCTCGCCTTTTCCCATCGCCCACCCCCCAGCATGTCCAACTTGGGTCGCTTCTTCCCTACCCCCACGTAACGCGAAACTAAATACGACTCCTCGACAGGCACATACAACCTACCCCCGTCCGCGTACTTCAACATCAGACACTGGCCTTTCCCATCAGGCTTATCCCCCAATCCTTCATAAATCGCCACCCCGTGCTGCAAGTGCACCGCGTAATCCCCTAAGTGAATCTCTCCAGGATCAAACACTGGACGACGCCAACGCTCCGCCGCCAAAGAAACCGCACGCCGCGACCCGCGCCTCGTCTCCGTCCGACCCAACAGCTCCGCTCCCGTGACAATCACCCACTTGCCCTCAGGCCAAGCAAATCCGCGTCCTAATCCAGAAATCACAAACTCCAGCTTTTCTCGATCATTCTCTGTAAGATCACACTCCGCCAACCACTCCTGCAATCGTCTTGCCTCCCCCTCGTTGAATCCCGAAATAATCACCCGCCAATCCCGCGCCAGCCAAGCCCGTATTTCCGCTCCCAATCGGCGTCTCCGCGCCTCCGCCAAGCCCTCCTCTCGAATCGGCTCCCCCGTAAATCCATGCCCTGAAAAAACCCCCTCCCAATCCCCTCCCTCAATTCCCTCCGCACAAACTAAAGTACCCCAACCACTTCCTAAGTATTCGGAAAACGAAGACGCTCCCTCCATCTCCATTGCTTTACCCCGAAAAATCCACGCTTCCACTCTTTCCCCAACTCCCGTCTGCTCATGTAAATCAATCTCGCGAATCGATTCCACACGATCTCCACCCCATTCAATCCGCAACGGCGCCTCCGCCTGATTCGCAAACAGATCAACAATCCCCCCCCGCCTCGCCACCTCCCCTCGTTCCGCCACCGTCCCCACTTTCATATATCCCGCCGTGACTAAATCCTCTACGAACTGCAAAGGGTCCAACGCATCTCCCTTTTTTACACGAAACATTCCTCTCTGAATTTCCGCAGGCGAAGGATGCTTCTCCGCCAGCACCTGTTCCGTCACCACCACACACCGGGGTCGTTCTTCTAAGGTCAACCTGGCTAACGATCCCAACCACTCCGCCTCCAAGTCTGCATCGGGCCGCACTCCCTCTTTTCCTCGGTGCGCTTCCGGAACCACCAAAACATCCCCACCCCAAGCCTCAATCTGCGAAGCTATCTCCTCCTGCTCCCGCACACTTCCCGTCACCACCACCCAACCCTGCATTTTTTTATCCTCAGCCAAAACCACCGCCGCCAAAGCCTGCGCCCCACTGGGCCATCCCGCCACCGAGCACACCCCCTCCTTCACCCGCCCGGAAAACAGTGAGCCTAAGCCCAATGTTCCAAGGAGTGTCTTCAGCTCCCTCCGCTCTCCTACTTGTTCCAAAATTCCCAGCCCACCGCATCGCCCCATCCAGCCCCGAAACTTACCCTTGCGCTAAATTCCTACCGCCTCAGCGGCCGCTTTCTTCTCCTCCTCCAACTCCGCCACCGTCGCCGCTAGTTTTTTTTGCCCAAAATCATCCAACTTCAGCCCAGCAACAATCTCCCACTTGCCCCTCCCCAAAGCTCGAATCGGAAAAGAACACATCAAACCCTTCGGCACGCCATAACTCCCGTCCGAACAAACCGCCACACTCGTCCAATCCCCAGGCTTCGTTCCATCGTGCAAGCTGCGCACCGTATCCACCGCCGCATGGGCCGCACTCGCCGCACTCGATAGTCCCCTCGCCTTCATGATCTCCGCCCCACGTTGCTGGACCGACTGCAAAAATTCTCCCTCCAACCATTTCCGATCCGTTATCACATCCGTCGCCGCCTTCCCCCCAATCCGCGCATTGGTGAAGTCAGGATACATCGTGCTCGAATGATTACCCCAGATCGCCAATCGATCCACCTGTGCTACCGATACCCCCGCTTTTTCTGCCAATCTAGCCTTCGCTCGATTCTCGTCTAAGCGTGTCATCGCAAACCAATTCTCCTTTGCTAACCCCTGCCCCGCCTGCATCGCTATCCAAGCATTCGTATTACAAGGATTCCCTACCACCAGTACCCGCGCATCTTTCCCCGCTACCTCCGCCAGAACCCGACCTTGTTCCACAAATATTTTCCCGTTCAAACCCAGCAACTCTGACCTCTCCATTCCAGGCTTACGCGGAATACTTCCCACACATAGCGTCCAATCCGCACCTTCAAAGGCCCTCTTCGGGTCACTCGTCGCCACAACTTCTTCCACTAAAGGACACGCCCCATCCAGCAACTCCATTACCACTCCCTTCAGCGCATTCTCTGCCTGCGGCACTTCCAGCAACTGCAGACGAACTCTCTGTTCAGGCCCAAAAAGGCCACCCGAAGCGATCCGGAACGCCAAGGCATAACCAATTTGTCCCGCGGCCCCTGTCACCGCCACTCGATAGGCACTACTCATGGTGACTGCCTCGCCGTCCGCTGCCGTATCACCCCTTTTACTTCCCCAGGAGTGTTCACGTTTGTGGCATAAGGTTGAAACTTAAAAATCACTTCGCCTGGTCGAGCCACACTTAAGGTATCGCGCGCCATCCTCTCCACCGTGAAAGGATCGTCCTGTAATCGCCCAGAAAGCTCCTGCAAATCCCCCAACTCCTGTTTCTGGTTTTGTATATCAGCCTGCATCGCTTGCAACCGCCCTTTCATATTCTGACCTTTTTTCCATTCCGGATAGAAAAGTGCCAGAACCACCGCCACAAAAAGCAGACCAACCAGTGAGTAGACCCAAGGTTGCAGAATACGCCAATAGTGCCCCTTTGCCGGTGGCTGACCCAACCCACTAGGATCAAACAGCCGCGAGTTGCCCGCCATAAATCGCCTTAGAACCTAGCTCTTCTTCAATTCGTAGAAGTCGGTTGTATTTCGCCAGTCGATCCGATCGAGAAAACGAACCTGTCTTAATCTGGCCCGCATTCGTCGCCACCGCCAAATCCGCAATCGTCGAATCCTCTGTCTCCCCACTGCGATGGCTCATCACCGCTGAGTACTTCGCCGAGCGGGCCAACTCAATCGCCGCCAGCGTCTCACTCAGACTCCCGATCTGATTCACCTTCACCAAGATCGAGTTCGCTACCTTTTCCTGAATCCCCCGCTTTAAAAACTCCACGTTTGTCACAAATAGATCGTCGCCGACTAATTGCGTCTTCGCACCTAATTTCTGCGTCAACACCTTCCAACCATCCCAATCCTCCTCCGCTGTGCCGTCCTCAATCGAAATAATCGGATACTTCTTTTGCAACTCTGCATAAAAGTCGACCAGAGCGCTGGCCGACAACCGCCGTTGATCAGATTTCTTAAAAACATACTCCTTGGTCTTTCCATCAAAGAACTCGCTGCTCGCCACGTCCAATGCCAGAAAAACCTGCTCCCCCAGTCGGTATCCCGCCTTCTCCACCGCTTCCGCAATCACTCCCAGTGCCGCTTCCGTCGATTCGAGTCGCGGAGCAAACCCACCCTCATCCCCCACTGCCGTCCCCAGCTTTCGATCATGCAAAATCTTCTTCAGTGTGGCAAAAATCTCCGCACCGCAGCGAAGCGCTTCTCGAAAGCTTGGTAGCCCACGAGGCACAATCATGAATTCTTGAAAATCGATCGGGGCATCCGAGTGAGCTCCCCCATTGATGATATTTGCCATCGGTACAGGTAAAACATTGGCCTTCTCCCCACCTAACCATCGATACAAAGGCTCACCATGTGCGGTTGCTGCTGCCCGCGCCGCCGCCAAGGAAACCCCCAAAATAGCATTCGCCCCGAGTGTCTTCTTGTTTGGCGTTCCATCTAAATCGATCATCAAACGATCAATGCCTTTGGTGTCCGCTGCGTCCTTTCCCAGAAGAAGTGGCCCAATTTTGTCCTTCACATTTGCCACCGCCTTAAGCACCCCTTTACCACCATACCGCTTGGAGTCCCCATCCCGTAACTCAAGTGCTTCATGGATTCCCGTGCTCGCGCCACTCGGCACCATCGCCGAACCCATCACCCCACCCTCAAGAATGACATCCGCCTCTAAGGTAGGATTACCTCGCGAATCAATCACTTCGCGCGCCGTGATTTTACGGATGGACGTCTTCATATCCTGCAACCTGGGACCAGCCCGGCTTAAGTCCGGTACGGCCGAATGGATTTGATCACCACTTTGATCCGAGTCCCACCTTCACCTGGCAATTCGGCGCCATCTCCCACCTTGTGCTGGATCAAAGCCTGCGCCACCGCCGTCTGGTAGGAAAGGATCCCCTGATCAGGATCGCTATCCCATGCTCCCAAAATCGTAATCGTCTTCTTCTCCCCACTTTCCTTGGCTTCATACGTCACCACCGTGCCAATCCCTACCTCGTCACTCGTTACCCCACTGAAATCGGTGCCCTGAGCCGAGAGAATCATCGACTCCAAATCCTGTTTGCGACGCATCAAAACCGCCTGCATCTCTTTTGCCGCCTTAAATTCGTGGTTCTCCTTCAAATCCCCGTATGAACGCGCCACCCCAATTTCTTTACTATTCGCAGGAATTTTCTTCAGCGTAATGTCTTCCAGTTCCGCCTTACGCTTTTCCAAACTTTCCCAGCTCACGATCGGGGCATCCACCGTCGTCGCTCGATTTTCGCCTGCCACCATCACACCCACTTGCGGATAAAGCTTAACCAATGCCCCAATCAATGAACGCTTATCCAGTTCCTCAAATGCGGTCGAAGCCAAGGCCGAGCGGGTCACATCCCTCACCTCTTCAGGAGAAGAAGGAGCCAGCAAATCACGCACCAGATCCTTATCTTCTAAAAGTAGATCGCGCAGACGCGACCCTCGACTGGAATCAGAAAGTGCCTCGTTCTCCAGTACATTCAATGCCGTCATAAAAAGCGCGGGTCCCGTCATCTTAGCCAAGTCCCCTGTGCGATTACGACAAAGCCAAACAATAAGATCAGGGTGAGTTAAACGCTCCCGCAAAAGACGATCCAAAGCCCCTTCCAACTCTCCCATCCGATTGAGCTTTTTAAAACGCGCCGTGATCGCATCCATTAACCGACCCGAAGCCCTTGGCAAAAGAGCCAGATAGAGCTCCGTCCACCTTTCCCCCATCTGATTCGCCACCAATTCCGCAAACCGTGGCTGTTTCCCGGCAGGTAAAGCCTCAACCACCAGCGCAAGCCGATTGGGCTCCACTGGAAGAATCCCCCTCAAAATTGTACCCATCTCCGCCGGAAGACC
The DNA here is from genome assembly GCA_947466515.1 of Verrucomicrobia subdivision 6 bacterium. Classification (GTDB taxonomy): domain Bacteria; phylum Verrucomicrobiota; class Verrucomicrobiia; order Methylacidiphilales; family Verrucolacustridaceae; genus Verrucolacustris. The sequence continues at coordinate 17,149 of CANIEM010000040.1, forward strand.
CGCCGACCCCGCAAACTCTGAACGGGCCAGCGCCAACTCTGCCACTTGACTCATCTGGCTCTTTGGAATTTTTAATGCCGAAGCCTCCACTAACTTGAAGGCCTCCTCAGAAATGGCTTTCAATTCAGCACTGTTCCTTGCCTTTTGCAGTTTCTCCAAAGCTTCAATCACCCGCTTCGCACCCACCGCTTCTTGCAGTTCGGTCAACCCAACCGCTTTGGCATCAGGCGCCGTCTCCAAATACTGAATCGCATCCGATCGCTTTCCTGGAATGACAAAACGCAGATCTTTCCGCATCGCCCTCTTGGCCGCCTCCCAAAACTTTTTCCATCCATCCGCCTTGAAAAGATGCGGCACGACAGCCTCCTCGATACGTGCGCCCGTGGCTTCTTTTTCTAAGCTGGTTACAGCCAAAACCATAAATGCACCAGGGTCCTTCGCGCACAATTCCCTCATCACTTCCACTTCTCGCAAAATCCGCGCCTCGAAATGATCCTTGCCCAAAGGTCGAAGCGACTCCGCCGCATAAACAAATTCCATCGAGTGACCTTTTTTCGAGCGGAAATCAATTGTTAACGAGGCGAGCGCATCATCCTTCGACGCAATCTTTCCTACGCCCCAACTGCGGTGACGGCAATAGGCCCCAGGAGACAAGCAATCCAGTTTGGCCTTCAGTTTGGGGTCGAGATCCGAGGTTTCTTCCATTACAGTTTCTTCTTCAAGGATCGTCTCAGCGGGCATTGCCTTGAACATACCCAAATAGATAAGGGGGAAGCAATCAGAATCCTCCGTTCCCTCCTCATCAGCTTGCAGGCTCGCTTGGCTTACTTTCAGGCGCTGTGGTCGCAGCCTCCTCGATCACATGAATCTGTTCCAAAGAACGTACATCCATCGAGGGCTTGCCCTCATACATTTTAATCACTCCCTTAACCTCCACCTCTTTCCCCTCAAACGAGGGTGGCGCTGACGGAAAATCCTTCGCTCGAAGAACGCAGCTAAAGACATGGTTCGGATACTTCGCTCCAAAATTTAAATAGGTAACCCCTTTCGCTGAGGTTTTTTGTCCCTCAACCCGCCCCTTCACTTTCACCTCTTTCCCCTCCTGCGTCGCCGCCTCCGCGGGCGTCACTGTCGGGACAATCGGCGGTTCCTCCGCCAGGACAACCGAGGATGCCAACCACAGAGGAGTCAAAGCGAGTAAAATGGTTCTTTTCATACAAAAGAATGCTCTCAAACCACACTCCAATTCAAGCCACGCCATACAACTTTCACGGCTTAACCAAAACTCTCTTCGACCATCTGAAGATAGGACACCACCCGAGAGTGACGTGCCTCGTCTCCCGCCCGACTATAACTATTTACCAGATTCACCAGCATCCTCTCCGCCGTCTCACGAGGCGTCGCCCGCATATACATCGGGCTTGCCCAACAACCCCGCTCGGTCCCAAATTTTGCCGAAAGGTCGTCCGCCGACATCACCGCCGCCCCGTGAAAAGGATCAAACGTGACCCCCCCTATACCCACCAAGTAGTGACCAGGGGTATTCAATCCATACACTTCTAAACCCGCTCTCTGTCCCGCAAAAATATAAACCAACCCCAACGCCAGCGGGATCCCCAACTTAGTTTCTAAAACCCGATGAAGGTAACTGTTCGCAGGGGCAAAATAGTTCTCCAAGTTTCCACGGAATCCCTCTCTTCTCGCTAGAACTTGCCGCAACGCCCCAATCGAATCAGAAGGAGATATACTCCTTTGCGGTAAATTTTTTTCTACCAAAGCCCCCAATTCATCCAAATAAGCCATCGCAGGCTGGAGATCGATTCCAGGACTTTCAATCTCCGCTAACTGCCAACAAAAACTCTCCAAATCCTCCCACGAAGAGAACTCCAGAGGTTCACTCTCAGATTCTTTATCCCGCCGCTTCATATTTTCCCAGAATCTCAAAATCAGGCGCGCCCTTGTTTGGACTTTAGGGTCTTCCGCTTGGGATAATTCTACGATTAGGTCTTCGTAAACATTTTTTTGGGCGCGCAGTTCGCGCATGGTTAAATCCGCCATATCCATATCATCCCCCGCAAGAATCTTCCGTACCGCCCTCACCTGCAAATCGCTGCGGGAGGCATTCATTAGTGTTTTACCCTCGGAAGTTTACCGGAATCTCCCCGCGTTGAGCCGCATGTTCCTCGTCCGAGCATCCGCGATCAGTCGGCACTTCCACCTTTGCCTGATTGGGTTTCGCCATGCCATTTTTCAATAGCCAAGCTTCCACTTCGTCCCCGCTTACATCCGCCAGCATGTGCCCATTCACTTCCACACAAGGAGAAAGCTCCTGCCCACTCTTTTGAATCATCTCCACCCGCTGATTCATGTCATTCCAAATATCCCGATCCTCAAAGGCCAGATTGTATTTAGCCATGACTGCACGAACCCCACCACTCCAACCACAATGGGGTTTCAAATACGCAATAATCTTAGGCGAGGAGGAAGTTGTTGTCATAGGAACAATCTACCTGAACAAATTATATTCGCAAGGTTCAGCTTGGAGGAACGGATCCCACGCCATCGACCTGAATGTGAATCTCCTTTAACTGCCTCGAAGTCACCTCCGCTGGAGAACCACTCATTACATCTTGTCCACGAGCGTTCTTTGGAAATGCGATCACATCGCGAATGCTCTCCTGCCCCAGTAGAAGGGCCATCAACCGGTCCAACCCCAAAGCAATTCCCCCATGCGGAGGTGCCCCAAATTTTAGCGCCTCAATCATGTAGCCAAATCGACTCGTCACAATTTCTGGCGGAATCTTTAATATTTTACGGAAAACCATGTCTTGCACCTCCCCTTGGTGAATTCGAATACTCCCCCCGCCCAACTCCACTCCGTTTAATACTAAGTCATAGTGCTGACCACGAGCCTTCGTTGGATCCGATTCCAACAAACCCCGATCCTCCTCCACCGGCGCCGTAAAAGGATGATGCGTCGCAACCAAATTAGGATGCTCAGGATCTTTGCGTAGCAATGGAAAATCCACCACCCAAAGAAAATCCAGCTGTTTGGCATCTCTCACGCACTTTCCCGCCTTCGCTAAATATTCCGCACACTGGATCCTTACAAAGCCAAGCACTTCACATGCCGCCACCCACTGATCCGCCCCGAAAAGAAGCAAGTCCCCTTCCTCAACCTCCAGCTTTTCCGTCAACGCCTTCTTTTCCGCCTCGCTGAAAAACTTCACGATCGGTGACTTCCACTCCCCCTTCTCCACCTTAATCCATGCCAGTCCCTTCGCCCCGTGAGACTTAGCCAGATTAGTTAACTCCTCAATCTGACCCGTGGTGATCGACGCCAATCCTTTTGCGTTAAACGCCTTGACCACTCCGCCAGTCGCCACCGCCGAGGCAAAAACCTTAAAGGTAGAAGCCCGAAAGGTCTCCGTAAAATCCACCAGGCGGAGTCCATATCGTCGGTCCGGCTTGTCCGTGCCATAGCTGTTCATCGCCTCTTGGAATGTCATCCGAGGGAATGGAGTCGGTAGCTTTATCTTCTTCACCTCTTGCCATACCGCGCCAACCAAACCCTCGATCAAACGATAAATGTCTTCACGATCAATGAAGGACATCTCTAAATCGACTTGAGTAAACTCAGGTTGCCGATCCGACCGCAAATCCTCATCCCGAAAACAACGCGCAATCTGAAAATACTTCTCCACTCCGCCCACCATCAGCAACTGCTTAAACTGTTGGGGCGACTGAGGTAGGGCATAGAATTTTCCAGGATTGAGCCGCGAAGGCACCAAATACTCCCGCGCCCCCTCGGGGGTGCTCTTAAAAAGAATTGGCGTCTCCACCTCAAAAAATCCCTGCGTATCCAAATACCGCCGAATAGCCAAGGTGGCTTGATGCCTTGCCTTGAGCGCCTGGGCCATCAGCGGTCGCCGTAGATCCAAGTAACGATAGCGCAATCGCAGGTCCTCATTGACTCCCTCCTCATCCAAAGGAAAGGGTGGGGTTTCACTTGGGTTGAGAATCTCAAGCCGCGAGGCCAAAACCTCCACCTCTCCGGTAGCTAAAGTAGTATTTTTTGTACCCTCAGGCCTCGCTCCAACTTTCCCAACTATTTTCACGACAAACTCTGCCCGCAAGGTATGGGCTAACTCCGCAATCTCGGGAGAGAGGGAAGGATTAAATACAATCTGCGTTAGCCCGTCCCGATCCCGCAAATCAATGAAGATCACTCCCCCGTGATCCCGTCGCCCCGCAACCCACCCCGCCAAGATCACCTCTTGGCCCACCTCCCCCGACCGCAGGGCCCCGCAAGAATGGGTTCTCTTCATCATCCCACTACCTTCGCCCACTCCCCTGGGGCGGGCTCAAGAATAATATTCCCGCCCGCTTCCTTTCGCCACTTCAGTTCCGTCTGCTTCCGAGAGGCCAACTCCTTCAAACCCAGTCGCCCTTCTCCAGCTTCTCGACCCACCAGCAAAGCCCAGCGCGCCCCTTTGGCCTCGGCCAACTCCAACTGTTTCCCCCACTTGCCCGTTCCAGGATCATAATCCGCAGAGAAACCTCCGCGCCGCAGTTGCCCTACCAACCCCAAGGCCAACTCCCTTTCGCCGGCTTCCGCTACCACAAAAATATCCGCCCCGCTCAGCTTCTCTCCCACAATATTTTTCTCGCGCAAAAGTTCCGCCAAGACCGCATCCCCCATGCCAAACCCCGTCGCCGGCAGATCCTCACCCCCCAGTTTTTTCAATAGACCATCATAACGACCTCCACCCGCCACCGCTCGCAACTTTCCCGCACGGTCATGAACTTCAAAAACTACCCCCGTATAGTAGGCCAACCCCCGGACCACTCGCAGATCATTCTCACACCACTCTCCGTAGCCCAACTGCTCAACTCCACGCCGCACCGCCATCAAGCCTTCCGAGTCCGCCCCTTGACCCTGCCAAGCCTCTTCCACTGGCCCTGCCAATCGGCCCAACTTTTCTCTCCGCTGCTCAGCCGT
>CANIEM010000041.1 GCA_947466515.1 Verrucomicrobia subdivision 6 bacterium
CTACCGCCTACCCCTGCGACCGGTGCCGTACTGCCAGTATCTCCCACGACGGTGATCGACGTACCCGTAGCTCCTGCCGCCGCCTGAATTCCACTCATCCTCAAACCCAAGGACCCAGTCCCGGAGGCGAACACAGGCATAGATGACAGATTTATATTCACGTTGTTTCCAAGAGTGATTCCATTGGTAGCCCCCAAGTAATTGTTCCCAGTCGTTGATACATTTTTGAACGTATAGCCAGTCGTATTTACATTGATTGCAAACGAGCTAGTACCAGAAACAGTCACAGTTCCTGCAATATTCCCACTGCCAGAAGTGCCCTGATCTACTTGAAAGACCGCCGTATCGTTGATTCCCATTAATCCAGTCGTTGTCCAAGTCCCAGCAGTAAGGGTTGCACTTCCAGTTGGAGTTGTGGACCAAAATGCCGCACTGTTTGACCAAGCGTTCGTACCCGAGCCAACACTAGGATTCGAGCCAACCCCATTACCCGCCCCTCCAAGGGTGTCCCAATAGTAGGTAGCGGCCTTAGCACTCGGCGTAAAAAATAATGACAGGCCTAGAAAAATAGTTCCTAAGGACAACTTTGTATTTAAATTTTTGTTCATATTATTTTGACTCCAGTTTTTTAGAAAAGTTCAAAGAAATTTTATTTCCGCCTGAAAAGGAGAAAATTTGGTTCGTTGTACATTTCTTCATATAGGAATAAATACTCAACATTTTATAAAAATCAAATATTTTTTACTGTAAGCATATTCTCTTAATAGAAACTATTCTTATATATCTATATTACAGCTATTTACAGGTTATACAATCTTATAAATTTTTTGCTTTACACGTTAATTAAAGGTCTCGAATCGGGCGTTTTCTCATGGTTTCACGAGCAAAAGCCCAATGACTGCCTTAACGACTTCCACCTGTTCCTCGCGTTACTTTTGAGCTAACAATCCGCGCGTAAGGCGTCCCGGGAATGCGGGACGTGAGCAATCGGCTCCCTCCATAAGCCTAATCCCTTTTTCACGCAAAGTCCGCCAAGGCCGCCACGAAAAACGTTAAATTTTCAATTACCAACGAGGCGGCCTCGGAGAGGTCGCCCTACCTATACCTCCAGCTTCAAAACCACATTCCCACTTTCCCACCTTCACACATTCTCACCCTGACTCCCTTCGCGTCCCGCGTCTGCGCCCCGACCGGCGTCGGGGCTTTGCGACCTTGGCGTGAGCAATCCGGGTGTCCCGCAACCGCGGGAACTCTTCTTTCGCCTCCGGCTAGATTAGATTGGCGGCCCTTGCTTTTCCTTCGGAAAATCATCGGGCCGGTGGGATATTGGTCCCCCGCCAACCTTCCCCTGACCTAATCTTCTTTCGCCTCTGGCTAGATTAGATTGGCGGCCCTTGCTTTCCCTTTGGAAAATCATCGGGCCGCCGGGATTTGAACCCGGGACCTCTTGTACCCGAAACAAGCGCACTACCAAGCTGTGCTACGGCCCGAATGAATTAGTATTATATCCCTTTCGCCACCCTCCCGAAAGATTAAACACTTCAAGATCCCTTGTGCCCGAAACAACCCCACTCCGAGTTCTACCCCCAGTCTTCTCCGAACTGTGCCTACCCCGACCGGCGTCGGGGCTACTGCCCGAATGAAAGTTAAATATAAGCTAAAAAATCTCCGGTCTAAAGCCAAAAGGAAAGGGGCTTAGGGGTTATGGGATGAAGTCACTTAGAAACCTTCGCACCTTAAATCTTTCTTAACCCCTTAATCCCTTCTCCTCTTCTACCCGTCTGCCATCTTCCGCTTCAAAAGTTCCGCCAAAGGCTCTAGCTTTGTCCTGACCACGTCCCAAAGAATTTCATCATCCACCGAGTCATACCCGTGAATGATTCGGTTTCGGATTCCCACAATCCTTCGCGCTTCAGGGAAGCTTTTCTCCAAACTTGGCTCATCCGCAAGGGCACGATTTAATGCCTCACCAAGAATCTCAAGCTGTCGCTCTACCGCCGAACGAAGTATCTCGTCCTTGGTATACTGCTCGAATGTCTTTTCCTTACAGAATGAAACAGCCGTTTGGGCCGCTTTTTCCGCATCAACCAGTCGCTTGAGCAGTGCTGGCCTCATACAGAACCTTGCGATCCGCCTCGACTTGAGAACGAAAGATCGGGTTGCGGATCGAGTTCTCTGTTAACAGATCCACTTTTCGACCCAACAATCGCTCCGCCTCCTCCGCAAAGTCTAGATAACGATCGGCCAACCCACCGCCGTCGACCGATGCGCCAAACTCAGCGATCAGATCTATGTCGCTCTTCTCATCCATCTTATCCTCCCGCGCTGCAGAGCCAAAAGCAGAAAGCCGCTTTACCCCAAAACGGCGACACACCTCACTTATCTTTTTTTGACTATTTCTGAGTACCAAGTTCATAAACTCAAACTACCCCCCACCTCCCCAACTTCAACTCAAAGTCACTTTTCAACCTTTGCACCCCCTTAATCCCTTCTCCTCTCCTACCCGCCCTTCGCCAACTCCTTCGCTCGCCGAATCGCCGCCTCCATCGCCTGCTCCGCTAATCCTCCCAGCCCGCCCGCTTGCAAAACTTTCAAGCCCGCCTCGGTCGTTCCCCCAGGACTCGCCACCGCCGCACACAACTCTCCAGGCTTAATCCCCTCCCGCACCAGCAAAACCCCCGTTCCCAACATCGTTCTCGCTCCCAACTCCACCGCTGCCTTGGGCGTCAAACCCGCCCTCACCGCCGCATCCGCCAACTCCTCCACCCACTTCGCCATAAATGCTGGGCCCGACCCACTCAACGCCGTCACTACATCCATTTGCTCCTCTTCAATCTCCAACACATACCCACCCGCCGAAAAAATTTTCCGCGCTATCCCCAGATCCTCCTTCGTCGCCCCAGGTCCCACACACAGCGCGGTCACACCCTCCCCTGCCCGCAACGCCTGATTTGGCATCGCCCGTACCACCCGCGCCTTACCCCCAACCTCCATGCCCAACCTCTCCGTTGTCACCCCAGCCAAAATCGAAATTAAAAGGTACGGACCCTTTCTGTTCTGCAGCCATCCAGCAACGTCTTTCAACATCGCCGGCTTCACCGCCAACAAAATCACCTCTGCCTCTCCCACCTCGTCCACCTTTTCGAAAAACTTCACTCCAGTTCCCAACTCCTTCCCCAAAGCCTCCCGCCCCTTCGAATCTGGCTCACAAACCTCCAAACTCCATAATCCCTCCTTCTGCAACATTCGTAAAATCGTCCCTCCCATCCGCCCCGCGCCGATCATTGCCAGTTTCATGCTATGGGTAGGTCTAAACGAAACGCAGGAATACGCACGATCAGATCCTTTCCCCCCTCATCTTTCGCCGAATACGCTCCGGTTGCCTCACTGTCCGAATCCACCAAATGATAACTGTTATAATGAAACTGATCTCCAGGAGTCAGTCGAGGAAACTGACCCACCACCCCATCTCCCTCGATCATCAATCGATGCCCTTGGGCATTCGTCACCACCCACTTCCTCCCCAGAATCGTCACCGCCTGCGGACTATCATTATGAATCGTCACATGATAAACGAACTGATGCGGCCGATCCAGCGGCCCGCCCGCCCCTAGTACATACTCCACCCGATCCACACTCACCCATAACCCTTTCGCCTCTTTTTTCTGGCTCAAGCTGGCCATCTTACCCCCTAACACTCCCACGCACCGAAACTTTTTTCTTCGTTCCCCCACTTGGCTTTCTTTTCCCCAAGCAAAACTCTTCCCACTCATACAACTTTGGATCTCGTCGCACCGGCAATCTTTTCCGCAACCGCATTTTCAGATCCTCCTTCTTTCCATCCCCCGCACCCTCCATCCCATCCATCTTCTCCATCACATCCCCATACTCCTCCTCCAACTTGTCTGGATTCTCCCCCTTCTCCAACCGTTGCAACATCTCCCCCATCTCCCCAGGCAATTTCTGTCCACTCGCCTCCATCATCCGCCTCATCATCTTCCCCATCACTCGTGGATCAGGATTCTTCTCGTCCATCTTGGAAAACTCATCTGCCATCTTCATCATCTCCCGCTCCATGCGTGGATCCATCCCCGCCTCACTTTCCCCCTCTTTCTTCTCCACCTCTTTCGCCCTGCCCGTACAGGCAAAAGACGAAACCAACCTCTCCATCCGATACCCCGACCCATCTGGACAGCACGGCACTTCCCCCCCCTTCAGCATTCGCCGAGCGAAAAAACTATAAATCCGATGAATATCCGGACTATAAAATTCGTAAATCGGCATGCCCCTAAAGCCCCCCTCTACCTTTTCCCCTCCGCCGCCATCTGCCTCAACGTCTCCCCATAAGCGTTTTTTCCAATCGCATCCGCCAAGCCCCCCAACTCCTGCGCCCCAATCCAACCTTGACGAAACGCCACCTCCTCAGGCGATCCCAACAGCATCCCCGTTCTCGTCTGCACCGTCTGCACAAACTGCGCCGCCTGCAACAACCCATCCGCCGTCCCCGTATCTAACCAAGCCGAACCCCGCCCAAACCTCTCCCCATGCAAGCTCTGATCTTTCATGTAACAGCGGCTCAGATCGGTAATCTCCAACTCCCCCCGAGCTGAGGGCTTTAAGCCACGCGCAAACTCCACCGCCCGCCCATCGTAGAAATAAAGCCCACAGTTCGCCCAGTGCGACTTCGGCTTAGCCGGCTTCTCCTCAATCGAGGTAATCCGATTTTTCTCATCAAAGGTCAAAACCCCGTACGAAGATGGATCCGCCACCTGATAAGCAAAGATTGTCGATCCCTTCTCTCTCGCTTGGGCCGACGCTAATAATTTTCCCAACTCCGCCCCGTAAAAGAAGTTATCCCCCAATATCAGACACGATGGATCCGTTCCGACGAACTTGGCTCCGATCTGATAGGCCTGCGCCAGCCCCTCTGGCTTGGCCTGCTCCGCATAACTCAACTTCAACCCCAAACTCTGCCCATCTCCCAACAGAAGCTTAAAAAGAGGCAGATCCTGTGGAGTCGAAATCAGAAGAATCTCCCGCATCCCCGCCAGCATCAGCACCGAAAGCGGATAGTAGACCATCGGCTTGTCGTATAAAGGCAGAAGCTGTTTCGAAACAGCTCGCGTCAAAGGCCAAAGCCGCGTTCCCGTTCCCCCCGCCAAAAGTATGCCTTTACGATTCATGTCTTCCTCTAATCTCCCGCAAAAAGCTCCTGTAGCCAAGACCGGTTCCACTTTCTCGCCTCACCTCCTCGCCTCCTTCGGCACCCCCTCCATCGGATGCCGCACCGCCGAGAGCACATTTCCCATCGGAACCTCTGTTTCCGACATTCTTCCCAAAAACTCTAAGAGGACCGCGACCCGCTGCCGCGCGGGCATAACCCGCGTGACCACCGCCCGCAAACCCGCAAACGCACCCTCCACCACCTGCACCTCCTGCCCCAACTGCACTTCAGGTTGAATCGTAATCGTTTCTCCCGCTCCCTCAGGCACCGCCGCCAGCAGATCCCCAATTGCCCGATCGGGCACAGGAATGACCTTGCTCCCAAAATGAAGTATCGCACTGATTCCTGGGCAGTAGTGTACCGCTCGATGCTGGGTCAAATAGTCAAACCTCCCAAAAAGATATGAAGGAAAGAGTGCCTCCACATACCAGCGCCGCCCCGTCCGCGTAGCCTTCTGAAACCGTAACCGCGGGCAAAATACCTGCACCTGATACACCTTGCGCAGATGGGCGATCGCCACGTGCTCCTGCTTCGGTGCCACCCGCAAACAGAACCAGCGCAACTCCAACTCCCCACCTTCCACCATCTGGGAGGGCTCAAAATGCGACCTCTGTGCCTGCTTGTCCGAAAGATGGACTGTTTCGATGGGCACACTTTCCACTCCTCAATCCTGCCCTTCTCATATCTGAAATTCACGGATAAAGAATTCCGCCACGACTTCGGCTCGACACCTCCATGATTTGGCCTATCGAAATCCTATGGCTTTGACCCTTTCCAATAACCGTATGATCGCGGGGGTCTGCGGCGGGCTGGCCGAGTGGCTCGGTTGGGACCCCACTCTCGTCCGCATCCTCTATACCGTGCTGACTATCTTCACCATCTTCTCTGGCGCGATTGTCTACCTGATACTCTGGATCATCATGCCCAAAAAATCCTAAAGTTTACCCTCCTGGATGGAAAAATCTTTCGGTGCCACGGAAAACTGTCCCTTCCCCTTGCTCAACAAATCGTCCTCCTACTTTTTCTCCCCAGCCTCGACTTTGCTGACTTTCGAAGGAGCCGAAACATAACCTTGCCGATCCATCTTCTGCATCCAAGACCACGCCCCAAGTGCGACAGCAACCACCAGACAACCGAAAACAAGGATTCGAATCTCGAAAATGGCGATCCTCGCCATACCCGCGCTTTGCCCCGCCCACCCCTTCTTTCCGAAAATTGCGCTAAGAATCGCCATAACCATTGAACTATACCCCACATAACTCATAATAGCTATGATTATTATTTTTAAGCTTTAGGGAGTTTTTTTTTCGCTTTACGGTAGTGACCTTTCGCTTCGGTTCTGGCAGACCATAAGGGTTGTCCTCTTCTTTCCCCGCTAAAAAATCTACAGTCAGCTCAACCCACTGGATCATTATTTCAATGGTCATGGGAATTGCGCTTGGGCACTTCTTCCCCTCAGCTGACTTTCCAAATCTGGCCGTTGCAGAAAAAGCCGTCTCCTCAGTCTTCTTACGGATGATCAAGTCGATCATCGTTCCCCTGCTTTTCAGCACCTTGGTCGTAGGGATTGCAGGACACGGGGACGATATCAAAAAAGTCGGCCGCCTCGCCTTCCGCTCTCTCATCTATTTCGAAGTCGTCACGACCCTCGCTCTCATCATCGGGTTGGTTGCCGTCAACTGGATCCAACCTGGAGTCGGCGTGAATCTGACCAGTGCCTCCGCCGAGGCAGGCGCCACCTACGCCCAAAGCAAAATCACTTTCCTTGGAGTGATCGAACACATGGTCCCCCAAAGCTTCTTCGAAGCCGCCACCCACAATGAAGTTCTCCAGATCGTCTTCTTCTCTATTCTCTTTGCTGTGGGTCTTTCGCAGGTCCCTGGGAAACCTAAACAGGTGATGCTCGATTTCTGTGAATCCCTCTCTGAAGTCATGTTCAAGTTTGTCGGAATCGTTATGAAGTTCGCCCCCTTCGGAATCGGGGCGGCTATTGCCACCACCGTGGGTACCAGCGGACTGGGCGTGCTCAAAAGCCTCTTTCTTCTTGTCGGCACTCTTTACGGATCGTTAATCGTTCTCATCGTCGGGGTTTTCATCCCTATCGCCCTCCTGACGCGAATTCCCGTTCGCCTTTTCTGGAGTTACATCAAAGAGCCGTGGCTCATCGCCTTTACCACCGCATCGAGTGAAGCCGCCCTGCCCCTCGCCATGAAACAGCTGGAGAAATTCGGCTTACCCAAACGGATTATCGCCTTCGTTCTACCCACGGGATACTCGTTTAATCTGGACGGATCCACCCTTTATCTAGCCGTAGCCAGTGTTTTTGCCGCACAGGCGGCTGGTATTCATATGCCCATCAGCCAACAAATTCTCATGATGCTCACCCTCATGCTCACCTCGAAAGGGGTGGCCGCCGTGCCCCGCGCCTCCCTCGTCATTCTCGCCGGTGCCCTCACCATGTTCGGCCTGCCCCTGCAGGCGGTCGCGGTCATCCTAGGCGTGGACGCCTTGATGGATATGGCCCGCACCTCCGTCAATCTCATGGGCAACTGTCTCGCAACCGCGGTCATGACCCGCTGGGAGGGCGAGTTTCCCAGCAACCCTCCGCAAGCCGACGCAAAATCCGCCTAAGCCTTTTCGCAGGCAAGCCAGCCACCGCCCGTCACGGAACTCCTTGGTGGAATATTCCGCCCCAACCCTAGAAAAAAACCTGCTTACTCCTCCGTCGCTTCTGGCTTGGTCGCTGGATCTGCCGCCGTCGCTTCAATTTCCGAGGCCTTACTCACATCGCCGGCGCTGGGCATGACTCGCACTTTCATCCCCTTTTGCAATCCATCTAGTTTGCCCTCCGCTCCAGCAATGGTGATCTTGGCCCCATCTGCCAAAAGAAAGGCCACCACTTTGTTCGTCGCGGTTGCGGTCACCAACGGATTGTCCAGTCGCACGGTAAGCCGGTTCTTAGCTGGGGTGACGATGTAAATCTTCCCCGTGACCACGTCGGAAGAGGCGTTCATCGGTGCCATCTTTTTCTTCTTCGCAGGGGCTTCCTGGGAAGATCCGGTAGAGGTCAGCGTAAGAAGTGCACCGAGGAGTAGGGTGAGGATTGATTTCATATTTATTTTTCTTTCTGGGTTTTTTAGAGCCGGGCGATGAGCAGTTCCCTTTGGTAGATCATCTCCTTAGGCAGTTCGTGGTATATTTTGAGGTAAAGCTCATTCTGGAAAACAAGTTCGCGCCGCCATGCCTCGGGGTTGATTTCCATCATCTCTGAAAATCGTTCGGGAGTCATCCCTTCAATTCCCTGCAGGTTAATATCCTCATAACGTGGAATCCAGCCAATCGAGGCCTCCCGCGCATCCCTCTGGCCGTGGCAACGACCAATGATCCACTCCAGCACCCGCATGTTGTCCCCAAACCCAGGCCAGTAGAACTTTCCTTGGGCATCTTTACGGAACCAGTTCACATGGAAAATACGTGGAAGAATCTTGATTCGCTTTCGCATCTCCATCCAGTGGTCGAAGTAGTCGCCCATATTGTATCCGCAGAACGGCAACATGGCCATGGGGTCCCCCCGCACCTGCCCCAGCACCCCCGCTGCCGCCGCCGTCATCTCCGAACCCATCGAAGCTCCGACAAAGACCCCGTGAAACCAGCTGAACGCTTGAAAAACCAGAGGAATGGTTGTGGCACGACGCCCACCAAAAATAATCGCACTGATCGGCACGCCCGCGGGATCATTCACCTCCTTGGCCAAGGCTGGATTATTGGCACTAGGCGAAGTGAATCGGCTATTGGGATGAGCCGCCGCCTTCCCACTTTTCGGATCCCACGGGTTTCCCTGCCAATCGATCAGGTTCGCTGGGGGAGGATTATCTTTCCCTTCCCACCAAACATCCCCGTCCGCCGTGCGGGCGACGTTGGTAAAGATCGTATCGCGGGCCATGGCTTTCATCGCATTAGGATTAGATTTCTCGTTCGTCCCGGGCACCACCCCAAAATATCCGTTCTCGGGATTGATCGCGTGCAGACGCCCATCGGGGGCGGGTTTCATCCAAGCAATATCATCTCCAATCGTAGTTAATTTCCAACCTTGGTAGGAAGCAGGCGGAATCATCATGGCAAAGTTCGTCTTGCCACAAGCCGAGGGGAAAGCGGCCGCCACGTAGGTTTTGCGACCCGTAGGATCCTCCACACAAAGAATCAACATGTGCTCAGCCAACCACCCTTCATCCCGACCCAGGAACGAGGCGATACGCAACGCCAGGCACTTTTTCCCTAACAACGCATTGCCGCCGTACCCCGACCCTACAGAAATGATCTCGTTTTCTTCAGGAAAGTGGGAAATGTAACGCCGCTCTGGATTACAATCGAGGACCGAGTGAGTTCCACGGTTAAACTCCTCCCCCGCCCCCAAATGATCCCACGCCACTTTCCCCATACGCGTCATAATCCGCATGTTCAGGACGACATAGATCGAATCAGTCAGCTCGATGCCTACTTTGGACAAAGGCGAACCAGGAGGTCCCATCAAGTAGGGAATGACAAACATCGTTCGGCCTTTCATCGCGCCTGCCAGCAACCCACGCATCTTTTGCCGCATCGCCTTCGGCTCCATCCAGTTGTTCGTCGCCCCAGCCTCTTTCTGCCTCCGGGTACAGATGTAGGTGCACTGCTCCACTCTGGCCACATCGTTCGGATTGGAGTGGTGATAGTGACAACCAGGCCATTTTTTCTGATCGAGTTGAATCAGTACGCCCTGCTTCACTGCCTCCTCAGTCAGATAGGTTTTTTCAGCTTCCGAACCATCGCACCAAAAGATGTGCTCCGGCTGGGTTAGGACTGCAGTTTCTTTGACCCAGGCAACCGCAAATTCGTTCGTCGGCAGTGCCTTCCCCAGTCGATCGGTTGGTGAAGTAGGAAGAATCGCCATGCCCAATCTTCTCTACTAGCGCAATTTTAGCAAACGGCAGGATGCAGGTATCAGAGAAACTATCTTAGGCCATGAATTTAACTATCGCCGAATTCCGATGGCTTTCTCGAAGCGTAAGTCGTTGAACATCAGATTTGCATCATGGCCGACGTCGGGCACCTCCACCTTGGTCCAATTAAATTTCCAGCCCTTATCCTTGGCCAACTTCTCACCGTACTGAAAAAAGTTTCTGCCCCTATCCAATCGGACTTTCCCCTGCCGATTTGCGTCATCTGAGGCATCGAAGTTTCCCGACTCGGTGCTATCGCTAGTGTCCGCCAACCCCAAATAGATCGTCATCGGAGTGCCCAACATTTTTTTCAATCGATCTTCCTTCTGGAGATCCTTAGGCAACTTTCCAAATCCGTACCCCCAATCCCAGTCCATCCGCGGAAATGGGTATGTTCCCGCATTCGCGGCAATCACTCGTTTGGCGGTGACCGGTTCCATCGCGACATAGCGGGTGAGAAATTGAGCCCCGCCAGAATGGCCTAGAAGATAATGATCCCGCTTCATATCGCCCTCGCCTTTGAGAATCGATTGGATTACCTCGGTAGCCAAAGGAAACGACCATTTGCTCGAATCCCGCAATTTCCCATCTTTACTCAGAATTCCTCCCCAAGAATAGAGATGAGCAAGAAATCGATCTTGATCGAAAAAAGGAGCCGCCACAATCGCGTGGTATTTTTCAGCCAGAGGAATTGTCCAATTCCGGTAGTCCTCCGCATTCCGTTTGGCACCATGGAAAACAAAAAAGATCGGTCCGTTAGAAAATCCCTTCGGTTTATAGGTGTACACCTGAATCGCCCGCTCCCCCGCCCCAACCGTCAGCTCCCCTTTTCCTTCGGGCATGCCCATCGGTGTGCCAGCTTCTAGTCGAACGACTAGAAAAACCACCGAACCGAAAACGATTAGTTTTTTCATGAGCTGGGAATACGCTCCACGGGTTCGAGTAGGTTTTTCTGAAGCGTCTCCGCACTGACCTCACCCTCCCACCGACTAATCACAATCGCGGCGACCCCATTCCCAATAAAGTTAGTCAAAGCGCGACACTCACTCATGAAACGATCAATTCCCACCAAGAGCGCTAGGGAAGCCAGCGGAATTCCAGGCACCGCCTCCAGAGTTGCGGCCAAGGTGACAAAACCTGCCCCCGTAACTCCACTCGCCCCCTTGGAGGTGATCATCGCTACGGCCAGCAGAGCAAGTTGATGTTTCAAATCCATTGGGGTGTTAGTGGCTTGCGCAAGAAAAACCGCTGCCATCGTCATGTAAATGTTTGTCCCATCGAGATTGAAGCTATAGCCCGCGGGTATGACCAAACCAACGGTGGACTTAGCACAACCCAGTTTCTCCATTTTCTTCATAATCCTAGGTAAGGCCGTCTCCGAAGAACTCGTCCCAAGCACGAGGAAAAGCTCATCTTTAATATAGAGAAGGTACCGAAAGATCGAAACCCCTGCGAAGCGGAGAATCAGACCAAGAACCACCACCACAAAAAATCCAGCGGTCAGATAAAATCCCGCCATCAAGGCGAAGAGCTTATTCAAAGAGGCCAACCCGTAATTGCCCACGGTATATCCCATCGCCCCAAAGGCGCCAATTGGGGCAAATCTAACAACAATCCCCATCACCCCAAAAAATAATTTAGACGCTTCCTCCACCACACGAAGAACCGCTTGTCCCTTGCAAGGAAGCAAGGTGATCGAAAAGGAAGTAAGAATGGCGATGAAGAGAACCTGGAGAAGATCCCCTGATGTGAAGGCTCCTAAAAAGCTGGAAGGAATAATGTTCATCACAAAATCCGCAGGACCAGTGGCGTGAGCTTTGCTCAGATAAGATTGAGCCACCTGCGGATCAACCGTCGTAACATCCAAGTTAAAACCCGCCCCTGGCTTTAGCATGTTGACGACGACCAACCCGATGAGCAGAGCCAACGAAGACACCACTTCGAAGTAGAGGAGTGTTTTCCAACCCGTACGCCCCAACCGCCTAAGATCTCCCATTGAAGCGATGCCATGCACTACGGTACAAAAGATGATCGGGGCGATCATCATCTTCACTAATTTAATGAAGCCATCTCCCAACGGCTTTAGCGATACGCCGAGTTGCGGGAAAAAATACCCGACTAAAATTCCTAACCCCATCGCCACCAGAACTTGAACATAGAGAATGCCGTACCAAGGCCTCCTCTGGTTGATTGCAGAAGCAGGATTCATCTCTCGACTTTAAGCTTTCCCGTGTGGAAACAGGAGCCTAATCCCCCGATGAACATTTTCCGCACCCTGGACCTTTTCCCCCTCCCTTACCAAAAAAATTCCATACCAAATAAACCACCGCCCCCAAGACGGTCAGTCCCGCTGCCACGACCTGTACCTTCTCACCCATCTAAGAAAATCCTAACGCTCTTCCCACTACCTGCACCAGCCATGCCGCCAGATAAGCCAATCCCGTCATATAAAGGAGCATGAAGATAGGCCATTTCCATCCCCCCGTCTCTCGTTTGGCTACAGCCACTGTGCTCAAACACTGCAGGGCGTAGACATAAAAGACCAAAAGAGCCAGACAGGTCAATGGAGTGTAAATCAACGCTCCATCAGGCCAAGTCGCCGAACGCATCGCTGTGACCAACCCCTCCTCCTCTCCCCCCACATGATAAACAATCGACATGGTGCTTACGAAAACCTCGCGCGCCGCTAAAGAGGCCACTAAACCAATGCCAATTCGCCAATCAAATCCCAACGGTCGCAAGATTGGCTCAAGCCCATGCCCCATTTGTCCCGCAAAGCTTCCTGCCAATTTTTCTGTGGGATCGGCGGAAGTATTCGGGAAGCTCGAAAGAAACCAAAGAACAATAGAGAGAGCCAGAATCACCGTGCCCGCCCGACGAAGGAAAAGGATGGCCCGTTCCCACATCCGTAGGCTGACCGTTTGGAACGAGGGCATTCGGTACGGCGGTAATTCTAAAATAAGTGGAGGGGATCCACCCCCGAGAAGTTTTTTGCGAAAGAGCCAGGCGAGAATGAAAGCGGTTCCTGTCCCCAAGACATAGAGTCCAAGCATCGCCGCCGCTTTTCCCCAGACAGGGACTAAGGCGACCGGCACCGCCGCCGCCAGCAGAGTGGTGTAGACAGGGATGCGAGCTGAACAGCTCATCAAGGGGGCCACCAGAATCGTAGTCAGCCGATCTTTCGGATCTTCTACCGTACGGGTTGCCATGATTCCAGGAATGGCGCAGGCGTAAGAACTCAAAAGCGGAATGAATGACTTCCCGCTCAACCCCACCCGATGCATCACCCGATCCAGAAGGAAGGCGGCTCGTGCGAGATATCCCGAATCCTCCAGCAACCCAAGAAAGAAAAAAAGAATTAGAATTTGAGGAAGGAAAATAACCACCCCGCCCACCCCAGCTAAAATCCCATCGATCAACAGATCACGGAATAATCCTTCGGAGAGGGCCCCTTGCATCACTCCACCTATCCAGACAAAGGCAGCATCAATCCAACCCATCGGATAGGCCGCAATAGAAAAAATAGAAACAAATAACGTCAGCATCATTCCGACTAAGACGGCCCAACCCGCTACTGGGTGCAAGACCACCGCATCAATCCAATCGGTCCAAGTCCCACCTAATTTTCCACTTCTGATCCCCGCTTCCCCAAGCATTTTTCGCACATACTCATAACGCGCGTGCACCACCGAAGCTGACCAGTCGTAGGCCTCCTTGCGAAATCTTTCGCGCCACGCCGTCGCCAACTTCCTCGCTCCATCGGGTCCTACGTTGGACCCGGCTAAAAGTTCGAGCGCTTTCCCTTCCGCTCTTAGTTCACTCGCTTCACTTTGACGCCAAGCCGAGGCAATCTGCCCTACCGCCACCGCCAACGTTGGAGGCATCGTCCACTGTCGTGGGCCAGGCTTGAGAAGCCGCTGGCCAAGCGCGGCCCGGAGTTCTACTAGCCCTTTGCCCCGATGAGCTTGAGTCGGAATGAAGGAGACCCCGAGCTTCTCACTCAGCTGGTCAGGATGCAGACGAATCCCACGCGCCTCGGCTACGTCCACCATGTTCAGTGCCACTAAAACAGGTAAGCCCAGCTCCATTACCTGGGTTACTAGAAAAAGATTTCGCTCAAGATTGCTGGCATCAACCACGCAAAGCACCGCGTCTGGTTTCGGTAGACCCGCAGATTCCCCTCGTAAAACTTTCACTGCGATCTCTTCATCAGGAGAACGAGCTGCCATGCTGTACATCCCAGGGAGATCAATCAATTCGACCGCCTCCCCGTGCAGGGTAAAGGCGGTGCCGGTGTGCTTTTCTACCGTGACCCCTGGGTAGTTGCCCACGCGCTGACGCAGACCCGTTAAAGCATTAAAGAGGGTACTTTTCCCCGCATTGGGATTTCCGACAACGGCGATCCAACGTTTCGGCGAATCTTGGCTCATCGGAAAGACGGGGAAACTTCCCCGCGCATTAGGTGATTCAGGACTTTCCGTCCACGTGTTCGACCAGGATCTGCTTGGCCAAGCGGGCGCTTAAGGCCACTCGGGTACCACAAACCCAGCAAACCAGATCAGCCCCGCCTCGAATTTTGGTGACCAAGGCATTTTCACAAAAACCCATCTCGCGCAACCGCTGGCAAGTGGTCGGAGCGCAATTCAGATGCCTCACCCGCACCTCATCCCCAGAGACCACTTGAGTCAGATCCAAGGAATCTCCCTCCGTGCGGTTTTTCGACGTCTCCATAGGGAAACTTTGCCTTGTTGGGACCGAGTTGCAAGTACGCACAAAACCGTCGAAGGTCCCACCGCTAGACGCACCAACGATAAAGCATCAGGTAAACCAGCACCCCTGTGACCGATACATACATCCAGACAGGCCAGACCCAAGGGGTCAACTTCTTGTGCTTCTCAATCTGGCCGGTAGCCGCAAACCAAACCGCCGCTAAAATAAAGGGCAGATTGACCACCGCCAAAATGGTGTGGGGAATGAGGATAAAGAAGTAGAGCACCCTCACCCATCCCTGCATCGGAAACAACTTTGGTCCCACCGTGAATTTATGCAAAAGATAAGAGGCTAGAAAAACCGAAGAAACGCAAAAGGCGGTAATCATAATTTTTTTATGGGCCTCCTTATTCCCGCGTTTGATCTGAATCCAACCCGCCAGTAGAAGCGCTGCCGTCAACGAATTGAGGACCGCATTAAGCAAGGGCAAGTCATGCAAAGTCATTTTGAGGACACCTCTCGGCTTTCCCGCATCAAGTCCCCGAGATCAGGCAAAACCCGCGCCAAAAGATCCGCATCGGTTCCGTTGTAATAGCCGCGAACTCGACCTTGCCCATCCACCATGGCGATCTTCGTGCTGTGAAGCATTTTCCCATTTTGCGCCACCGTCTCAGGTGGATTTTCCTCCACCGCCAATTTAAATCCCTCACGGGCGATTCGATAGATTTCCGGCAAAGGCCCTGTAAGAAACCACCAATTCTTTCCTGCCCCATACTTCTGGGCGTAGGCCCGCAACCGTTCTGGGGTATCGACCGCAGGATCCACCGTAATCGAAACCACTCGAACTCTTCCTTTAGTTCGGCCTACGGCTTGAGCCAGCTCGGCCAAGCGACTACTCAAGACAGGGCACGGCCCAGGACAGGAGGAGAAAAAGAAGGCAGCAAACCAGATCTCGCCTTGGCAATCGGCTAAGGTGCGCGGTTGCCCATCTCGTTCGATCAATCGGAAATCAGGAATCTGCCCGTAGATGGGCAAGGGACGTACTTCCTGCCGCTCTGAGGAGATCCAGATTTCCCTGACCCCAGCGGCGATCACCGCCATCAGCCCAACCACCAAAAGAGCCCAGACAAACGCCGTAAGTTGTCGATTAGCAGGCTGAGGTCCCGGCGACGCCGGCACCGGCAAGGTCACGAACGCCGACTAACCTGCAGGGCGCAGGCCATAACCAGCAGAAGGGTCGACGCAATCACGATCGAAAAATCGTGAGATAGATCAAGAGGCAAAGGCATCCCTGGCCGAGTAGCCAAAAGGCCAGCCAAGGCATCATGCCCATAGCTGAGGGGATTCATCCGCATCAGCGTCCGAATCCACTCGGCCGCACCACTGGCAGGGAAAAGCGCCCCGCTGAGGAACCAGAGAGGAACAAAGAATAGATTAATCAAAGCGTGGAAGCCTTGGGTGGAGTCCATCGGCCATGCGATAAGAAATCCCAGCGCAGTCAGGCCGACCGCAAGCAGGGCAATCATCGCGACAAGGTACATCAGAACCCGCGCGTCTGGATGGTAATCAGTGTAGGGCGCAATCAAGACGACGATCAGGGCTTGGAAAACAGCCAAAAGAGTTCCCCCTATCAATTTTCCGAAAAGAATCGCGGACCGCCCATCGGGTGCCACCAGTACCCCCTGCAAAAATCCCTCGCGCCGATCTTCAATTACCGAGACCGTTGAAAAAATCGCCGTAAAAAGAATGATCAGCAAAACGATACCTGGGAAAAAGTAAGTCAGGTAGTCCGCTCGTTCCCGAATCCCCGATGAGGCCAACGATCGACCGACACCAGAACCCAGAAGAAACCAGAAAATGACTGGGGTCGCCAAAGCTCCAATGACTCGGTTTTTTTGACGCAGAAACCGCACGATCTCGCGTAGAGCGAGGCTGGAGGAGGCTTGCATAATCATAGGTTAAATCTCCCCTGGGGTGGACGACCAGAGTCGCCCAGTTTTTTGTAGGAATAGATCCTCAAGGGTGGGCCGACAAAGAGTCACCGAAGTGGCTTCCTTGCTGTACTCCCGCCAAAGTCGAATCGCCAAGGGAGCGGCCAGCCCACGAATTGGAACCACCTTCACCGCGGCGGGTTCCACCGTGACTTCAATCTCCCCTTCTTTCCGAATGCGGGCGGCCAATTTTTTAGGCTGGTAAGTGCCGATGCGAACATACTCCTTGCCCAACGAGGAGCGCAGTTCTGAAACCTTCCCCGAAGCCACGGAGTGACCTTGATCCAAGAGCAGAATTTCATCGGCGGGTTCCGCTTCTTCCAAAAGATGGGTAGTGAAAAGTACGCTCAATTTTCGAGAGTTACGGATACCCGAAATAATGCTCCAAAGTTCTGCACGAATTGCGGGATCCAATCCTGTAGTCGGCTCATCCATCAGGAGAATGCTGGGGCGCGTCAGCAATACTTTAGCAATCTCCACCCGCCGACGGAGCCCGCCCGAAAGACTTTCCACCATCTCCCCTCCACGATTTTCAACGCCAAGCGCTTCCAGATTCTTATTGATCCGCTTTTCCAGATCGTAGGTCTCGAGACCATAGAGGTTGCCATGGTAACGAAGATTTTCGCGAACCGTCAGTTTCATGTCCACCGCTGGATTTTGAAAAAGAACCCCGATCTTACGCCGGACGGGAGTGGGAAAGTGGCGCAAGCTACGACCCGCGACAGAGATTTCTCCGTCCTGCAAAGCAAAGATGGTTGAGATGAGTTTAAAAAGAGTCGTCTTACCACTGCCATTAGGGCCGAGGACGCAGAACATTCCCCCCTCCTCCAAGCGAAGATCGATATTTTCTAAAACGCGCTTACGCCCATAGGAGTACCCAACCCCGTCCGCCTGAACCGCACATAACGATGAGTCAGCCATGAACTTCGAAATTGGGGAGAAAATTCTATTGGGTCAAGCCGTCTCCCATGGCGTGACCAAGAAAAATGGAAGTAACTTACGACGCCCGCGAGTAGGGCGCCCCATTTCCGATAGGGGCCTGCAGGCGAACCGGGACGCCTTGTTGTTGAAGATAACCTTCAATTTGGCTTAGAGAACGAGTGGGCAGAGGCTTGGAGGCTCGAGAGGTACAAAGGGAAAGCTCACACTGATGAGCGATTTCTCCCGCATCCATCCCCTTAGACTTGGCGTGCTCAACCGATAGGAGCAACCGGCTTTTCCAGTAGTTCATCCGGTTATCCGCACACACCTGGTGTTCCTCATCGATGACCGCTTGGGCAAAACCCCATATCTCACGCTGAAGATCCTCAGCAAGGCGAGTGGCATGGACGCCTAGTGGATGATGATGAATACGCGAAATCATTAGCGGGAGGAAAACAATCATTCATTATTACGGTAAAGTCAATAATTAAGATGATGCCTTAAAGATGGCGAGCCTTCTAAGTGGCTGGTTTGTAGGGCTTTCAAGTGCAAACAAAAAGCGTGGGTGATCAAACCCACGCTTCTTGCCAAACACTAGGAGATGTAAACGAATCTGTTGTAATAGACAGACAAAGAGGCAAAACGTTCAAACTATTTTTAGTAATCCATAGCCCCAACCAACCCCTTGGGTCCTCCGCCTAGTCTACCGGAGGAATTTGAGCAGAAGAAAACCCCCGATAAGGAGTAGCAAAAGAATGCCCAAGATGACTTCGAGATAACGGTCGATTTTAGGGCGAATGGCAGGTCCATATCGGCGCAAAAGTTCGGCCTCCAGGAAAAATCTCATCGATCGAGAAATGACCGAGGCGATCGAAAAGGTCACCAAGTTCATGCCAGTTGCCCCTGCGGTGATCGTGATCAGCTTGTAAGGGACCGGCGTCATTCCCTTAATCAAGACGATCCACCCTCCGTAAGTATTAAAGATATTCCGAAAAGCCTCAAACTGGGTCTGTAAATGGTAAAAGGCGATAATCGGCGCTCCCACCGAATCATAAAGAAAATGTCCGATGCCGTATCCTGCCCAACCCCCAACCACCGAGGCCCCTGTGCAAGCCAGTGCGTAAGTCCACGCCCTCGAGGGATTAGCCAAAACCATCGGAATCAGTAAAACATCTGGAGGAATAGGAAATATCGAAGATTCCAAAAAAGAAATAACCACAAGAGCAGGAAGCGCATAAGGAGTCGCCGCCCAGTGCAACGTCCAAGCGTACATTTTGCGAATCGGATTGGTGTGGCCTTGAGGATTTTCCAGCGGGCTCCTCTGCCCTTTAAGCTCCACCACCACTTTACCCAGCCGCAGTCGTTGGATCCTGTTCCGCAAAACAAAGAGCAGAAATCCCACAATCGCCACCGCCGCCAACCCCACTACTCCGTTCGTAGAAATCGCCCCCTTCGCCCCCAATACCCCCGCTAAAACCAAAATAGCAAGTGACAGAACAGTCGAGAGAATCATCGCGGAGTGAAAAAAGAATACTCAACTACTTCAGCAACTCTTCAATCTGCGATTCTTTCAGCGACATAGGATGCCCCTCCCAAACGACCTTACCTGTTTTATCGACCAGTACAGCGTGAGGAATCCCTTGGATCCCAAATGGCTTGGCATACTTTCCATTTGCATCGAGGCCTACTGCGTACTCAATCGGTACCTCCTTTTCAAATTTCTTAATTTTTGCCCGATCCTCATCGGTGATGCCAACAATCTGCAGGCCTTTGTCTTTGTACTTGGCATAGATCTCGTTGAGATGGGGAATACTCGCTCGACAAGGGGGACACCAAGTTGCCCAGAATTCCACAATCATCGGCTTTCCCTCGGCCTCCGGCTTCTTATCCAACCACTGCACGCTCAACTTAGGCAAAGGCTGGCCCACCATCGATTTCTCGGTCCGAGCGAACAGATTCGAACCCATCGGCACCGTCCAGACCCACATAAGGACAAACGCGAAGAATAGCTTCATCAACAAATTATCACTCTCCCATCCAACCCATGGCAAGCCTTGCTGAAGCTAGGCCCCAACCGAAAAATGAGCTGGTACCGCCACACTCGCCTCCCAATCATTCCCACGAAAGGGCACCTTCACACGCTCTGCATGCAGAAACATACCCTGTTGCCCCGTGCTTTTCGTAAAGATCCTGTTCTTTTCAAAATCTCCATACGTCCGATCCCCCACAATCGGTAAATTCCTCTGCGAACACTGAATCCGCAGTTGATGCGTCCGCCCAGTCTTTGGCTCCAACTCCAATAAACTCATCGGTCCACAAGGCCCCTTCCCCCGCGCCCTTTCCTTCATCACCGCTTCCGCCAAAACCCCCTGACCCATCCTCGCCCGCGCCCGACCCCGATCCTTCATCACTTCCATTCGATCCTTCCACACCTCACTCGCCCGAGGCGCCCAGCCGAAAACCAAGGCCACATACCGCTTCTTAATTTGGTGCTGGGCAAAAGAGTACTGCACCTCCGCCGCCGTCTGCTCCTCATCCGCCACCAAAATCACCCCTGACGTCCCCGCATCCAACCGATGTAATAACCACACCTTCCCCCCTCCCTTGTCCGGCGGTAAATGATACGCCTCATCCTTTAAAGAGTAACTGCAGGTCAACAAAGCCTTCGCATCCCGACTCGCCTCCTTCGGTTGCGAACGCACCCCCTCCGGCTTAGCCAAGGCGTAAAGCCCCGCCGGCCCCACCCCCGCCACCGTCACCCCAGGCCCTAACGGCCAATCCTTTTTTAAATCAATCGCCACGCGTTCCATTCTCCAATCTTTTGGCCTGAAAAAATTCTTTTAGCAAATCCCGACACTCCTCCGCCCTCACCCCACCCGTCACTTCACAATGATGATTCATCCCCGCAAACTGCAATAAGTTCATCGCCCCACCTCCCGCACCCATCCGCGGATCCGCCGCCCCATAAACCACCCGCTTTACCCTCGACAATACCAGTGCCCCCGCACACATCGGACACGGCTCCTTTGTCACATAAACCGTTGCCTCAGTTAATCGCCAACCGTCCAACTCGCCCGCCGCCGCAGTCACCGCCAACATCTCCGCATGAGCCGTCGCATCTTTTAACTCCTCCACCTGATTGTGGGCCCTGGTGACAATCTTTCCCTCCACCACTAGTACCGCCCCCACTGGCACCTCCCCTTTGGCCACCGCCTTACGAGCTTGGCGTAAGGCCTCTTCCATGAAATGTTCATCACTCACCCCACCACTCTGATGAATCCCAACCTCCTGCAAAAGATCAAATCACCCGCCCTGGCCTGGCTTCCCGGTCCCCGTACCCTTCTGCGCCTCACCGGTCCCGACCGACTTCGATTCCTAAACGGCCAAGTCACCCAAGACCTCAAAAAACTTCTACCCAATCATGCGGTCCGCTCCGCCATCATTACCTCCAAAGGACGACTCGAAGCCGATCTCCATATCGCCGCCACCCCAGAATCCCTCCTTATCGAAACCGATTTCACCCTCCGCCACTCCCTCCACACCCGACTTGAAAAGTTTATCGTCGCCGACGACGTTATCATCGAGGACATCTCCCTATCCTACAACTTAACTCATTTTCCATCCCTCTCCTCACCACCCACCGATGCGCCAAAAGATTCCCTTCATTTCCTCTGCCCCCGCTTTCGTGAACCTGGCCTCGACCTCTGGCTTCCCTCAACCTCCCCTTACCAACCCGACTCCTCCCCCCTGCCCGAATGGGAACCGCTCCGCATCGCTCGCGGTCTTCCCCTCTGGGGCATTGACGTCGGACCCGACACTCTCCCCCCCGAAGCTGGCTTTGAGTCCGACGCCATCAGCTCCACCAAAGGCTGCTACATCGGCCAAGAAGTCATCTCTCGACTCCGCAGCGTCGGCCACGTCAATCGCCACCTCTGTGTCCTCGCTTCCCCGTCTACCGCCATCCCGTCACTGCCACTGGAGTGCACTACCCCAGAAGGAACCATCCTTGGAAAAATGACCAGTGCAACATCTCTGCCAGACTCCTCCACTATCCTATCCCTCTCCATGATCAAGCGGGACTACGCCACAGCGGGAAATTCAGTATTGGCCAACGGAACAACTTGGACCATTCTTCGCCATGCTTAAATCTATCGTCTCAACAAAAATCATCGCC
>CANIEM010000042.1 GCA_947466515.1 Verrucomicrobia subdivision 6 bacterium
AGATCTTGCCGGTGCGCCGACCGAGGAGGGAGCGACGAGCGGGGTCGAAGGAGAAAAAATCACCGGTGAGAGCGGAGACATGGATGAGGCCTGAGAGAAGAAAGTCGGGTAGTTCGACAAACATACCGAAATTGGTCACTTCCGTGACCATGGCGGGGAAGGTTTGGGATGGATTGGGGCCAGTCTGCATTTCGAGGTATTCGAGGAGTTTTAATTTTTTAGATTCCTGCTCGGCTTCGGCGGCGGTGCGTTCGGTACGAGAGAGGTGCTGGGCGAGGGCTTCCAGTCCCGAGGAATCGACTTTGGGCGAACCTTTGGTGGGAAAGAGGGCGCGGTGGACGAGAAGATCAGCGTAGCGGCGAATGGGGGAGGTGAAGTGGGTGTAGTGGGATTTGGCCAAGCCGAAGTGGCCGAGGCTTTTTGGGGAGTAGACGGCGCGTTTGAGAGAGCGAAGGAGGCCGATCTTGAGGGCGTGGCCGTCGGGTCGGCTGGGAAGAATTTTGAGAATCTTCTGAATCTCGCCTCGTTGGGTGAGGTCGCCTGCTTTGACGCCGTGGGCGAGGAGGAGCTCTCGGTATTCTAGGAGGCGAGATTCCTCGGGAGTTTCATGGATACGGTAGACGGCGGGACGGTTTTCTTGGTTGAGGTAACGGGCGACTGATTCGTTGGCGAGGAGCATAAATTCTTCGATGAGCTGGTGGGATTCGTCAGTGGATTCTTTCTCGATACGGTTGGGGCGGCCTTGAGCGTCGAGAAGTATCCGCAGTTCAGGAAAATCGAGGTCGAGGGCGCCGGCCTCGAAGCGGCGCCGACGGAGGGCGGACGCAAAGTGCCAGGTGCGTTGGAGAAACCGATCGAGATCGTCTTGGGCGGGGCGGCGGAGGCGGGTGAGGGCTTCGGCGTAGGTGAGACGGTGGCGGGAAAGAATGACGGAGCGGGCGAAGCGAGTGGCGCCGGGTTTGCCATCGGGACCGAGGTGAATGAAAGCGGAGCAGGTAAGGCGCTGTTCGTTGGGACGCAGGGAGCAGAGTCCGTCGGAAAGGCGTGGGGGAAGCATAGGAATGACGCCGTTGACCAGGTAGACGCTGTTGGCTCGTTTGCGAGCTTCTTGATCGAGGGCGGAGCCGGGTAGGACGTAATGGGAAACATCGGCGATATGAACACCCAGTTCGACGTGACCTCCGGGAAGTTCGCGAAGGGAGATGGCGTCGTCAAAATCGCGGGCGGTATCGGGGTCGATGGTAATGACAAGTTCGGAGCGGAGATCTTCGCGGCCGACGGGGTGGTCGGGGAGTTCGACGGGGGGGAAGGAGGCGGATTCGGAAAGAGCATCGGGCGGAAAAGTGGAGGGGAGATCGAATTTTCGGATAATGGAGAGAATGTCGATGCCGGGGTCGGTGGCTCGGCCGAGGCGTTCGAGGATGACTCCCTCAGGGTTGGTATGGCGGTCTTTCCAATCGATGAGTTTGGCGACGACTTTATCGCCGGGTTCGGCGGCGGGGGCACCGGCGGTGCCTGGGGCGGGGACGTAAAGATTATGGAGGAAGCGAGGGTCGTCGGGGATGACGATAAAGAAGCGGGCGGTTTTCTGAAGAGTGCCGACGATTTGGGAGGTCTTGCGTTCGAGGATGCGGACGATGCTGCCGCGGAGGCGATCGGGGGCAGTGGGGCGGCGGCCGCGGGCGGGGGCGGATTTTGCGCGGCGATCGATGCGGGCGACGACAAGATCACCGTGGAGGGCGGTGCCGGTTTCTTCGGAAGGAATATGAAGGTCGGGCGAGCCGTCGGGGGGGATGACGAAGGCGAAGCCTTTGGCGTGAAATTGGATGGTGCCGGTGACGAGATCGGCGGAGTTGGCGGCAATCCATTGATCCTCGCGAACGCGAGCGATTCGGTTGGTTTTTTCGAGTTGTTCGAGAGTGAGGGTGAGGGTGCGGAGAGGGACGCGGAGGCGACGACTGAGGGTAGCGGCGTTGAGAGGGGTAGCTTTTTTGCCTTGGAGAAGGGAAAGAACGCGGTCAGGTAACTGGCTGGCAGTAGACATGGGTCTTAGGGCATAGTGTAAGGCTCGAGCAATGAACATCCTATTCGTGGCAACTGAACTCGCGCCTCACGCCAAAGTGGGGGGTTTGGCGGATGTGATGGCGGCATTACCCATGGCATTGGCGAGGGCGGGGCACGGGGTGAGTTTGGTGGTGCCACTGCATCGCGGGTTGAGACTTTCGGGGGAGTTTCGGCGGACGAAGCGGGAGTTGAACGTGCCCTCGGCGGGTCGTTTGTGGGGGACGCGAATCTGGGAGGGCAACCGAGGTGGGGTTTCGTTGTTTGGAATTGAACGGGACGAGTATTTTGACAGAGCCCATCCTTATGGAGAGGGGGGAGTGGATTACCCTGATAGTTTAGCGCGCTTTAATTTTCTGGCGCGGGCTTCGGTGGAGTTAGCGCGTTATATCGAACCGGTTCCCGATGTGATTCAGGCGAATGACTGGCATGCGGCTTTGGTTCCGGCGCATGTTTTGGCGATGGGGCTACCGATTCGGACTGTTTTCACAATTCACAACTTGCGGTATCAAGGGGAGTTTGGGGCGGAGGAATTTGGGGCACTGGGGTTGCCTCCAGGAATGTTTCGAATGGAGGCGTTGGAGTTTTATGGAAAGTTAAATTTAATGAAGGGGGCGGTGAAGATGGCGGATGCGGTGACGACGGTCAGTCCGACTTATGCGCAGGAGATTCAGAATGAGGCGCAGGGAGCGGGGTTGCATGAAGTGTTGCGGTCGCGTGGGGAAAATCTCACAGGGATTCTCAATGGGATTGATGAGGAGGGGTGGAATCCTGCGACGGATACTGAATTAAAGATGAACTTTAAGGTGGGTTCGATGAAGGGGCGGGAGGGGTGTCGTTTGGCATTGGAACAGGAGATGGGGCTGGAGTCGGCGAATGGGCGACCTATTTTTGGAATGGTGACACGGTTGGCCTTTGAGAAAGGGGTGGATTTGGCTCTGGCGGTTGCGGGGAAGATCGTGGAGAAGGGGGGAAGGTTGGTGATATTGGGAACAGGGGAAGCGGGTTTAGAAAAAGAGGCGCAGAGGATTGCGGGTAAATATCCCAAGCAGGTGGCAGTGAGATTGGAGCACAATGAGGGTTTGGCCCGGAGGATCTTTGCGGGATCTGATTTTTTCCTGATGCCATCGCGGAGTGAGCCGTGTGGGCTGACGCAGATGTATGCGATGCGATATGGGGCTATTCCGGTGGTGTCGGACACGGGGGGGTTGCGGGACACGGTGGAGGAGTGGGACTCGGCGAAAAAAACTGGGACGGGATTTCGTGGGCAGGCTTCTTCCGAGCTGGGCTTACTGGAGGCGGTGGATCGAGGTTTGGCGCTATGGAATGAGCCAGCGATGATGAGTGTGGTTCGTCGAAACGGGATGAGCCGAGATTGGGGTTGGGGCGCGGCGGTGCCTGCCTATGAGAAAGTGTACCGTTCTGTGCTAACCTAACCTAGAAGGAAAAGAGTATGCCTGAATTAAGAAAAGATCCGGTAGTAGGGCGTTGGGTGGTCTTCAGTCCGGAGCGACAGATTCGACCTGAGCGATATGTCTGTGAAGAGCTGCCGCCGACGAGACCAGAGGACAACCCATTTTTGGAGGGGCATGAGGCGTATACGCCGCCTGAGATTTACGCGATTCGGCCGAACGGCTCGGCGCCCAATGGGCCGGGTTGGCAGTTGCGGGTGATCCCGAATCGGTATCCAGCTCTTCGGGTCGAGGGGAATCTGGATAAGGAGGCGGTTGGCTTTTATGACCGAATGAACGGAGTGGGGGCGCATGAGGTGATTGTGGAGACTCCGCATCCTCAGTTAGTTTTGGAGCAACAAACGCTTCCTGGGGTGGTGCGAGTTCTGCAGGCATGGCGGGCACGGATGATCGATCTTTCGCGGGATATCCGGTTGCACTACGCGCTGGTTTTTAAAAATCACGGGGCGAGAGCGGGGGCGACGATGCCTCATCCACACTCTCAGTTGATTGCTATGCCGGTGACCCCGATTGTGGTGAAGGAGAAGTTAGCGGCGGCGCGAGCCTACTATATCGAGAAAGATCGAAATCTTTTCGAGGACATTCTTAAGTCGGAGCGGACATCTGGAGAGCGGGTGGTCTTTGAAAACGATGGATTCACGGCGTTCTGTCCCTTTGCCAGTCGATTTCCCTTTGAAACATGTTTGATGCCACGGAGGCAGTCGCCTGACTTTCAGACGGCGAGTGACGGAGAGTTGCTTCTTTTGGCTGAGGGGATCCAGCGTGTTTTGTCGACCTATGCGAGTGTGCTGGATCAGCCTAGCTACAATTTAATTCTCCAGACGGCTCCGTTTCGCCGAAGTCGACATCCCGACGCATGGTCGACAATCGACTTGGATTACCGATGGCACATCGAAATTCTGCCGAGGTTGACGGGGGTGGCGGGTTTTGAATTTGGCACGGGGGTCTACATTAATCCCACGTTGCCCGAGGATGCGGCCAATGTTTTACGAGAGGGAATGACGCATGGGTGACGTGGCGCTGCTTTGGCATTTACACCAACCTTCTTACGTAGACGCGGCGACTGGGGAGGCACTGATGTCGTGGGTACGGCTGCACACCGTGCGTGGGTATGCGGATATGGCGGAGATGGCCCGGCGGCACCCGCAGGTGAAGCTAAACTTTAATTTAACACCAGTCTTAGTGGAGCAGATCGAACAATTGGCGGAGGGGAAGGTACGGGATCGGTGGGGAGAGTTGGCGAAGAAGCCAGCGAACAAGCTGACCGAAGCGGATCGACAGGAGTTGTTGGAAAACTTTTTCAAAGTGAACTGGGTCACGAGCGTGGATCCTTATCCGAGATATCGGCAGTTGCTCGACTTGCGAGGGAGGCGGGCGGGGGCGGCCCAGTCTCCGCAGAATGCGAAACGCTTTAAGGAAGGAGATCTGCGTGATTTGCAGGTTTGGTTTAATTTGGGTTGGTGCGGTTTCGCGGCACGAAAGAAATATCCCGAGTTGGAAGCTTTGATTGTCAAAGACAGGGATTTCACGGAGGAAGATAAGTTGCGGGTTTTGGAGATTCATCAGGAGATGCTCAAAGGAATTTTGCAAGAGTACCGAGGATTGGCGGAGTCGGGGCAGGTGGAGCTAACCACGACGCCATTTTATCATCCGATTCTTCCTTTGCTGGTGGATACGGATAGTGCAAAGAGGGCGATGCCAGGAGCGAGATTGCCAAGTCGGATGGAGGCGCCGGAGGATGCCTTGGCCCAGTTGCAAAAAGCGCAGGTCTTGCACACGCGGGTTTTCGGGCGAAAGGCGCGGGGTTTGTGGCCGTCGGAGGGGTCGGTAAGTCCTGAGGTGGTGCCTTTGATGGTGCAGGCAGGCTTTGAGTATTTTTGTACGGACGAGCTGGTTCTTTTCCGGGGGCTGGAAGCTCAAGGGAAAAAAGTGGATCACGTGGAGCTTTTTCAAGCGTGGCGAGTGGAGGAGGGGGGAGTGACGATGAAGGCGCTTTTTCGAGAGAGACCCTTGTCTGATTATATTGGATTTACGGCATCGCGGACTGACCCAAAGGTTGCGGCGGACTATTTAAAAGTTCATCTGGAGCATATTACTCAAGTGATGGCGAAGGATGGGATTGTCTTGCTGGCCCTGGATGGAGAGAACGCGTGGGAATCTTTTCCTGATAGTGGGGAGGCGTTTCTGGATGCTTTTTATGGTGGACTGGAGAAGGCGGTTGGATTGCGAACGCAGAGGTTGGGGGACTACCTAGATGGTAAAGAGGGAAAGCCCGCAGGGCGTCTGCATTCAGGATCGTGGATCAGTGCAAACTTCGATATCTGGATTGGGGATCCTGAGGAGAATCTGGGTTGGAGTTGGATCAAGCGGACTCGTGAATTCTTAAAGCAGGCGGAGGCGAAAGGGAAATTAACGCCAGAAGTTAAAGCGGCGGCGTGGGAGGATATTTATGTGGCGGAGGGCAGTGATTGGTTTTGGTGGTACGGGCCTGATTTTCAAACGGATAGCGACTTGATTTTCGACGCGCTTTTTCGAGGACGATTGCAAAGCGTCTATCGAAGGTGTGGATCGACCCCTCCGCCAGCGTTGAGTCTGCCCATCTGTGCGGCGGACTTGCATTTGGGGGTGCCGCCGCTGGGGGTGATTGAGCCAAGATTGAGTGCAACGCCGAGTTTTTTGGACTGGGTTGGGGCGGGGCGGTATGAGGCCTGGAGGGATGCGGGTGCGATGGCGCAGGGGGATCGGCGAGTGAGGACGATTCAGTATGGGGTAGGTCGTGATGACTTTTTTTTCAGGTTGGATGCAAAGGGAAGTCCTGGGGAGGAGGTGGTAGTTGATTTCAATCAGCCGGTGGCGATTCGGGTGCGAGCTAAGGCTGGGGAGAAGGGTTGGCAGACAACGGTGGAGCGGGCGGAAGACGGGATGGTCTATGTCCCTGTGCAGTGTCAGAGTGAAACGGTGAATGGTCAGGGCCTACAGCTTAAAGTGCCGTTGGGGGTGTTCGGCTGGGACGATGACGGTAAAGAAATTAGTTTTCTGGTGAGGGTGATACGGGGAGGGGTGGAGGCGGAGCGTTATCCGGATCGTGGGCTGATAGAATTTACTGGACCCGTGCGTGCCACCGCCCTCAAAAACTGGTATATCTGAAGCGCGATTATGAAAAACGTTAATCTAGTACTTTGTCTGCATATGCACCAGCCGGTGGGCAATTTGCCTGAGGTGGTCGATCAGATTACGGCAGAGGTTTATCGGCCGATGATTGAGGTTTTAGAAAAGCATCCAGGGGTGGCGGTGAATCTGCATTGCAGTGGATCGTTGTTGGAAGTGTTGGCGGAGAGAGATCCTGAGTTGATTCAGAAGTTGAAGGGTTTGGTGGCGACGGGGCGAGTGGAGATGTTGTCGGGTGGTTTTTATGAGCCGGTGCTGGTCGACTGGCCTGAGGAGGATCGGGATGGGCAAGTGAGTAAGATGGGCGGATGGCTGAAGGAGCGATTGGGCGCGCAGTTGGCGGGTGCTTGGCTGGCGGAGGGAGTGTGGGGTCCCTCACTTTGTGGCGTACTGGGCAGGGCGGGGTTGCAGTATGCGCCAGTTCAGGGGTCTTTCTTTCTGCAGGCGGGCGTGATTCCAGCGAAGCTCAATGGGCACTATGTGACGGATCAAGCAGGGCAGATGCTTTTCGTATTGCCGACGTGCCCAGATTTAACGCGTTTCATTCCGCACGCACCCTTGGATGAGTTGTTTGCTCACTTACGGCGGATCGCGAACCGTTCTGAGGACATCACTTTGACCTTGGCGACGAATCTGGAGACATGGCCCAAACTTCCTGCGGGGGCGATGGGGTACTTGGAGCAGCTCTGTCGTAAATTAGAGGAGTCCTCGAATTGGGTGAACACCTTAACGGGGCAAGCTCAGTTGAAGCGGCAAGCTCCACGAGGGAGGGTTTCTTTGCCCCCGGGAACTCCAGCGGAATTAGGAGGATGGTCTTTGCCTGGGGTAGCCAGAAAAGAGTTTTTTAAAGAGCGGGGTCAATTGGCGCAACGCTACGATGCAAAAAAGTGGCTGCCTTTCTTTCGGGGTGGGTCGTGGGCTTCGTTTCGAGTGCGTTACGAAGAGTTGAATTTGATGTATCGAAAGAATTTGTTTTTGGGTCGCAAAGTGAAAGCCAAAATAAAGTCTGGGGCTGGGCGGGCGGTCGTGGAGAGATTGTGGCGGGCGCAGTGCTCGACGGCTTTGTGGCACGGGACACGAGGTGGATTGCATTTGCCTCATTTGCGGGCGGCGATTTGGCGTGAGCTACTGGCGGCGGAGGCGGAGTTGCGTTCTGGCCAAGGGGAGACGGAATTGACGCGGGAAGATGTCAATGCGGACGGGGAGGTGGAAGTGCTGGCGAGTCATCCCCAGTTGAGCCTACTTTTCGCGCCTCATTTGGGCGGAGCCTGTTTGGAAGTAGGCTTACCTGAGTTTGGTAGAAATCTGGCGGATGTGCTGACACGGAGAGATGAGGGGGTCAATGGGGCGGAGGCGACCCTTACGGACTGGTATGAGCGGCGAATTTTTCAGGAGCATTTCTTTGCGCGAGGGACAACCGTGGGGCAACTCGCTACGAATACTTATCCCGAGTTAGGAGATTTTATTCTGCAGCCTTTTGCGATCAGCCAGATGAGGCAGACGGGGAGTCGAGTGACCCTAGGGATGCAGAGGGATGGGGGCATGTATCGGATGGGAACGCGCCAACCCTGCTTGCTCGAAAAGACCTTTGCAATTGATGCCTCCAGCGGGTTGATTGAAGTTGCTTATCAAATAACGAACACGGGAACTTTACCGTTGGAGACGATGTTTGCGGTCGAGCTGAACTTAAATCTAGGGCCGGATCAGTCAGGTCGTGGATTATGGAAGTGCGGGGACCAGAAAAAGAGTGATCGGGAGAGCTGGCAAAAGGAGGGTGTATCTTTGGTTTCAGCTCGTTCGGTGGATGGGTTGGAAGTTCGCATGGCTTCAGAGAATCTGCCTTCCGTTTGGTGTTACCCTTTGCTTGATGTGGAAAAAGGTCCAGATGGACCGATTCGCCAAGGGAACTGCATTCTCTTTGGCCAGCATATTGATTTAAAGCCAGGGAAAAAGGCGGAAGCTCGTTTGAAGGTGACTTTCCGCAAGATTGCCGAACCCGCCTAAATCTGATAGTATCTTGTTGTATGAAAATCTCTTCTGGTTTTGTTTATCTTGCTCTGATTGGGGGGACTTTTCTTGCGGGTTGTACAATTCCTGGTGACGCAGAGAATGTGACGACGACTTACGGGGATACGACGACACCAGCCTCGACTGAGGCAAAGCCTGGGGCAGAGGCAGAGGCAAAGACTTCACCGACGGCTGCAGCGGATGAGAAAAAGCCTTGGACTCCTCCGCAAGGAACGGAAAAGAGTGCTCCAGGGAAAGCAAGTTACCCAAAGGGAGAAAAAGTTTCGGGCAAGGCGGGGATGGTGCGGAGTCCTTATGCGCCCTACGCGGGGTTGGTGGACGTAAAAGGTTTTGCTCCTGGGACAGAAGTAAAGTGCCCTTATACGGGCAAAATATTCCTGGTTCCGTAGGTTTGGATTTTTCTACTCCCCGTCCAGTTATGGACCCCCTTTTACAGGTTTTGAAAGAGCGTGGGCGTAGCTCGGTGGGGGAGTTGGCGCAATTGACGGGGAAGACGGAAAAGGAAGTTGCGGCGGCCATGCAAAAATACGAGAAGGAGCGCGTGATTCTTGGTTATCAGGCGATTTTGGATTCGGACAAGACTGGGCATGGGGGAGTGCGGGCGGTAATTGAGGTAAAGATTACGCCTGAGAGGGAAGGTGGGTTTGATCGAATTGCGGCGAGGGTGGCACGATATCCAGAGGTGGTGTCCTGTCAGCTGATGAGTGGTGGGTATGATCTTTTGATTGTAGTTGAGGGGCCCGATTTACGGCAGGTGGCCAGTTTTGTTTCGGAAAAACTTTCCACTTTGCAAGGGGTGATTTCCACCGCTACCCATTTTCAGTTGAAGACCTACAAGGAGGCGGGGGTTCTTTTTTTGGAGGATGAGAAAATAGAACGACTGGCGGTCTCGCCGTGAAAAAGACGAGTGAGTTCTTGGCAACGCACGTGCAGGCGATTCCGAGGTCGGGAATTCGTGATTTCTTTGAGTTGGTGCAAAAACGCGGGGATGTGATTTCCTTAGGAATTGGGGAGCCCGACATTTCAGCCCCATGGGCGGTGAGGGAGGCGGCGATTTTCGCCTTAGAAAATGGCCGAACAGGATATACGTCGAATCTGGGTAGCCTGAAGCTGCGTGGTGAGATCTCCAAGTACATGGAGAAAATCTGCGGATCGAGTTACGACCCCGAGTCAGAAATTCTGGTAACAGTGGGAGTGAGTGAGGCGATTGATCTAGCTTTGCGGGCGGTGATTAATCCAGGGGAGACGGTGTTGTATCATGAGCCTTGCTATGTTTCCTACGCGCCCTCGATTAGCTTGGCCCATGGGAAGGGTCGGGGGATTCCGACCCGAGCGGAGGACGGCTTTCGGTTGGAGCCTGAGGCGGTGGCAAAAGCGGCAACGGCGGGGGCCAAGGTGCTCTTGCTGAACTTTCCGACAAATCCGACGGGTGCGGTGATGAGGGGCAAAGATTTGGACGCGCTGGCGAAAGTGTGTGTCGAAAAAAAGCTACTGGTGATTAGTGATGAAATTTACGCAGAGCTGAGTTATGAGGGTGCGCACGAATCGATCGTCACTCGACCAGGGATGAGGGAGCGGACGATCCTGTTACATGGTTTGAGCAAAGCATTTGCCATGACTGGATTTCGTATTGGCTACGCCTGTGCGCCGGCCCCGTTGATCGAAGCGATGATGAAGATTCATCAATATGCGATTCTTTGTGCGGCGACTCCCAGTCAGGAGGCAGCGGTGGAGGCGTTGCGCGGGGCTGAGGCGACAACGAGTGAAGCTCGGGCGAAGTACCAGATCCGCCGAGATTACTTGCGGAATAAACTGGAGGAGACGGGATTAAGGCCGACGAATCCTGCGGGGGCTTTTTATCTTTTTGTGGATGTGCGGAGTACGGGGCTGTCTTCGAGGGAGTTCGCCCTGCGGTTGCTAGAGGAAGAAAAAGTGGCGGTAGTGCCAGGAGAGGCTTTTGGTCCTGGAGGGGAAGGATTCGTACGGTGTAGTTATGCGACAGGATTGGATCGGATTGAGGTGGCGGCGGAGAGGATTGTGCGTTTTGTTAAAAAAATAAAAAGCGGCCATGGGGCTCCTGCTTTGGTAGGGACGAGGTAGGATCGCTTTGCAAGCGGATGTGGTGGTGGTAGGGGCAGGGCACAATGGGTTAATTTGTGCCTGTTACCTAGCCAAAGCCGGACTGAAGGTGGTGGTGGTAGAGAAGAGGGATCTTCCTGGAGGGGCGGTCTGCACGCGGGAGGATTTGATTGCGGGCTTTCGTTTGGATGTGGGTTCTTCGGTGCACATTATGATTCATCTGACGCCGATCTTGACGGAGTTAAATCTGGCGAGAGAAGGGTTGGAATATATTGAGATGGATCCGTGGGCCTACTATCCAGTTGAGGGAACGGGGCGGGGGATTTCCTTTCATCGCTCGGTGGAGAAGACTTGTGAAAGTATTGCTCAATTTAGTTTGCGGGACGCGGAAGCCTATCGACGGTATGTGGAGCGGTGGACGGAGTTGAATGAGGGGGTATTTGAAACTTTCTTGGCGCCGCCTTCTCCAGGGAGGCTTTTTGGGACAATTCTGAAGCGGAATCTTTTTCGGCCTAAGTCGAGGAAGCTTTGGTCGAGTTTGGATACGGCGCGGCAGTTAATGGCGCCGTATGGGTCGGTGATTCACGAGACCTTTGAAAACGAGCATTTGCGAACGGCGATGCTTTGGCTCTCAGCGCAAAGTGGACCGGCGCCGGCAGAGGTGGCCAGCGGAGATATGTTTGGTTGGAATGCGATGATTCACCGGTGTGGAGCGAAACGGGCGAAGGGTGGCAGTGGCGCTTTGGCGACGGCTCTGGTGAAGTGTCTGCAGAGGCATGGAGGAGAGGTTGTTTTGGGGCAAGCGGTGAAGGAGGTGAGAAAGGCGGGGAGGGGGTGGGAGGTTGAGACGGGAGAAAAGGTGTTCGCGGCGAGTAAAGTGGTGGCGGCGTGCCATTTAAAAACATTCTTTTGTGATTTACTGAAGGAGGGTCCGAAAGATCTGACGGAGCGGATGGGAAAAGCGAGAATTGGAAATGGTTTTGGGATGGTGGTGCGGCATGCGGTGGAGGAGTTGCCGGTGTATGGACGGGATGCGGGGAATGGGAGTAAACCGAGGGAGTACCATGCGGCGATGCAGTTACTGTGTCGGAATCAGAATATGTTGGAGAGTAGTTACCGGGACTATCTGGCTTTTCAGCCGCCAGCGAAGCCGAGTGTGGTAGCGATGACTTTTTCGGCGATTGATCCCACCCTGGCTCCTGAGGGGAAGCATACGCTTTTTACTTGGGCCCAGTACCATAGCTACGAACTGCGGAACGGGGAGAGCTGGGATGGGATTCGGGAGAGGGAGGCGGATAAGTTGTATGAACTGGTTTGCGAATATGCACCAAACATGAAAGGGAAGATGATCGGACGATATATCCAGACTCCTCTGGATATCGAAAGGGACCTGGGGTTGTTGAGAGGAAACGTCATGCATTTCGAGATGAGTCTTGATCAGATGTTTATGTTCAGGCCTTTGCCGGAAATCTCCTGTTACCGGGCGCCGATGAAGGGTTTGTATTTAACAGGGGCGAGCACCCACCCTGGGGGCGGGGTGTTTGGGGCAAGTGGGAGGAACACAGCCAAAGTGATCCTGGGTTGGCGGGGATAGGAGAAGGGAGTAGGGTTTAGATATGGCCACAGCGATCTCTACAAAAAGGAAGCATGTGGATCCGGTTCGCCAGTTTTCAATTTTTCTAGCGAATAAAGCGGGGCGGTTGCTGGAGTTGATTCGGATTCTGCATAGTCGGCAAGTGCACGTGGTGGCGCTGACGATTTTGGATACAACGGACAGTTCGATTGTGCGAATGGTGGTAGATGATCCGGATCAGGCGCGGGCGATTTTTCATGAGCAAGCAGTTGCGCACACTGAGTCTACCGTGGTGGCGGTAGAGTTGGGGGCGGCGACGGAGCTGCCGAAGGTATTTTCATCGCTGTTGGAGGCGGAGATTAACATTCTGACGACGTACGCATTTTTAGTGAGACCGGAGGCGAAGCCCGCCCTTTGTCTAAATTTAGATGACAATGAGTTGGGGGGCCAGGTGTTGAGTCGGGGTGGCTTTAAACTGTTGGGGCAGGGCGACATTTCCCGTTGAGGCAGAAGTTAGGGATGAGTCGGTTGGAAGCTACGATTCGAGACGGGAAAAGAGTAACGGCTGAGGAAGCCTTGGAAATTTACGATTGGCCCTTGGCGCGGTTGGGAAAATTAGCGGATGAGCGGAGGAACCAGGCGAAGGGGGCAGACTATGGGGGACGGGGCAAGGAGGTGGTGACCTATATGGTTGATCGGAATATCAACTACACGAACGTTTGCGATGTGTATTGCAAGTTTTGCGCTTTTTATCGAACGGAGAAGGATGCGGATCACTATGTTCTTTCGCAGGAGCAGATCGACGGAAAGATTGAAGAGTTGCTCGCGGTGGGAGGGAATCAGATTTTGTTGCAGGGAGGCCACCACCCGAAGCTGAATCTGGAGTGGTATTTAAATCTGTTGCGGCATCTGCGGGCGAAGTATCCCCAAGTGAACATTCATGGATTTTCTCCGCCAGAATTTAATCATTTTGCGGAGGTTTTTGGTCTGCCCTTAGAGAAAGTTGTCGGATTATTCCGGGAGGCGGGGTTGGGGAGTATTCCTGGGGGGGGTGCGGAAATATTGGTGGATAGGGTCAGGCAGAAGATTGCCCCGCGGAAATGCGACA
Organism: Verrucomicrobia subdivision 6 bacterium; assembly: GCA_947466515.1. Taxonomy (GTDB): domain Bacteria; phylum Verrucomicrobiota; class Verrucomicrobiia; order Methylacidiphilales; family Verrucolacustridaceae; genus Verrucolacustris. The sequence goes on from CANIEM010000042.1 coordinate 13,490, forward strand.
CGGAGGGGTGGTTGAGGGTGATGGAGATTGCCCATGGCATGGGGATGCGTTCGAGTGCGACGATGATGTTCGGGCACGTGGAGACTCCGGCAGATCGGATCGAGCATCTTGGCCAATTACGAGATTTGCAGGATCGGACGGGTGGATTTACTGCTTTTATTTGTTGGACGTTTCAGCCTGAGAACACTGTGTTGAAGGTGGCGAAGATGGGGTCGCACGAGTATTTACGGATGCAGGCACTTTCGAGAATTTTTCTGGATAATATTCCCAATGTGCAGTCGAGCTGGGTGACGCAGGGTCCTGCGATGGGTCAGGTGGCTTTAAAGTTTGGGGCGAACGATTTCGGGAGCTTGATGATGGAGGAGAACGTGGTTTCGAGTGCGGGAACGAGCTTCCGGCTCAGTTTGGATGAGATGCGGAGATTGATTCGTGAAGCGGGGTACGAGCCGTGGCAGAGAAACAACGAGTACGAGCTCTTGGGCGAAGCGGGGGAGAGCCCAACCCTGATGGCGTAGGGAGCTGGTTGGTGAGTTGGCGGATGGATTTATTGGTATCGGATGGCGCGCCCGTTGGCCCCGCCGCAGGGTCCGGTGAAGCGAAAACTGGAATCAACCCGATCGAGGATGATGGCGTCAGCTTTTATTTTCCAGGCTTGTTTCTGCATGGATTCTTTCATGGCGTCTTCGGTATCCCAGAGAAAGATTTGGGGGGCACTGACGAGGGCGACGACCTGATATTTCCTTTCGGGGCGATCGAGGAGTAGAGGAATATCTTTCCACGGTTCGTCGGAGCGGACGGCCTTTTTGGGTGAGTTAATAGCTTTGCTCGGGGAGGTGCGTGAGTCAGAGGTTTGGGCGGGGGAACAGTTGGGAAAGAGAAGCGTGAGGGAAGTGAGGAGAAGGAGAAGGGGCCAGCTCGGTTTTATTTTCATGGCTAAGGGATGAAGGAAAAGGGAGAAAGAAGCAAGCGAGATGAGAACTGGTCAAGAGCCACTTGTTGGCTAAAAAAATACGATGAGAAAACTAAGTGGGGTTGCGCGGCTGGGATGGCTGGGGGTAGCGCTAGGGGGGGCGGTGGCTCTGGGGGTGGTGGGTTTGCAGCGTGGGGAACCAGTGAATGCTCTTTGGTTGGTTGTGGCGACGGGTTGTGTCTATGCGATTGGGTATCGTTTTCACAGTGCTTGGTTGATGGCCACGGTATTGATGATAGACGAGAGTCGAGAGACTCCGGCAGTACGGCATGCGGACGGGCGAGATTTCGTGAAAACAAATCGGTGGGTTGTCTTTGGACACCATTTTGCGGCGATTGCGGGTCCAGGGCCTCTGGTGGGGCCAGTGTTAGCGGCGCAGTTTGGCTATTTACCGGGGCTGCTCTGGATTCTGATCGGTGCGGTATTAGGGGGGGCGGTGCATGACAGTATTATTCTGTGGTTAAGCGTTCGGCGTGGAGGAAAGTCGGTTGGGCAGATGTTGCGAGATGAGGTAGGACCGACGGCGGGGACGATTGCGGTGGTCGGGCTGTTAGGAATTTTGACGATGTTGATGGCGGTACTGGCTTTGGTGGTGGTGCGGGCGTTAGCGGAAAGTCCGTGGGGATTATCGACGATTGTTCTAACGATGCCTTTGGCGTTAGTCATGGGGCTGGGGTTGCGAGGTGCGGGTGGAGTGCGGACGGGGTGGGTGACGGGGTTGGGGGTGTTGGCGCTGGTGGGGTGTGTTTGGGCGGGGAAGTGGGTGTCGGACGTGCCGGCTTTAGCTAGTTTGTTTACTTGGGATGGGCCGACATTGGCTTGGTCGGTCATGGGGTACGGGCTGACGGCGAGTATTCTTCCGATTTGGCTTTTGTTGGCTCCGAGAGACTACCTAAGTTCGTTTTTAAAGATTGGTACGGTGGCGGCGTTGGGGGTGTTGGTGGCGATTTTAGCGCCGCAGTTGCAGATGCCTGGATTGACGAAATTTATTGATGGGAGCGGTCCAGTTTTTGCTGGGCCGGTTTTCCCTTTTTGTTTTATTACGATCGCATGTGGAGCGGTGAGTGGTTTTCACTGTTTGGTGGCGTCGGGGACGACGCCAAAACTGTTGGCGAGCGAGGCGGATATACGCGTGGTTGGTTATGGAGCGATGATTACGGAGATGTGCGTTGGGGTGCTCGCTTTAGTGGCGGCGTGTGCCATGCCGCCAGGAGAGTATTTTGCGATTAACCTGAGGGGGGAGCCAGCAGCGGTGGTGCAACAGATAACGGCGTTGGGCTTTCCCGTAAGTGAAAAACAGATGGCGGACTTGGCGAGGTCGGTGGGGGAGAGCACCTTGATTGGGAGGACGGGTGGGGCCCCGACTTTTGCGGTTGGTATGGCGCAGATCTTCGCCCAGGGGTTGGGGATGGTGAGCGGTGCGGCGATGGCGTTTTGGTATCACTTTGCGATTATGTTTGAGGCTCTTTTTATTTTGACGACGATTGATGCGGGGACGCGGATTGGGAGATTTCTGGTTCAGGAGGTGCTGGGTTGGCTTTGGAGACCGTTGGGTCAGGTGAACTCGTGGTTGGGAAGTGGGCTGGGGAGTTTGCTTTTTGTGGGGGGGTGGGGTTGGTTTCTTTATCAGGGGGTAATTGATCCGCAGGGTGGAATTAATAGTCTTTGGCCTATTTTTGGAGTGGCGAATCAGCTTTTGGCGGTAATGGCGCTGAGTTTAGCGACGACGGTCCTGTTGAAGATGGGGAAGGGGAAGTTGGTTTGGGTCACTTTAGCTCCGTTGGGCTGGTTGGTGGTGGTGACGTTCTCGGCGGGTTGGATAAAGATATTCAGTCCTGATCCGCGTCTGGGATTTCTGGCGGGGTACGATCAGGCTTTGGCGGCGGGTCATGGTAAGCAAGCAATAGCGCAGGCGACGAATGCTGGGATTACGGGATTTTTTCTGGTGCTGGTGGTGCTGGTCTTGGCAGCGTGCGGTAGGATTGCTTGGCGGCGGTGGCGGGGATTGAGTATTCCGCCTGTGACGGAGGAGGGGGTGGCCTAAAAAAAGATGGGGATGATGAGGATGGCGACGATGTTAACTACTTTGATCATGGGATTAATCGCGGGGCCGGCGGTGTCTTTGTAGGGATCGCCGACGGTATCGCCAGTGACGGCGGCGGCATGGGCGAGGGATCCTTTGCCTCCGTGATTCCCTTCTTCGATATATTTTTTGGCATTGTCCCAGGCTCCGCCGGATGAGGTCATGGCGATGGCGACAAAGAGGCCGGTGACGATGGTGCCGACAAGAACTCCGCCAAGGACGACGGGACCGAGGCCTGGGGTGGCGGCGACAGCAACGACGAAGACGATGGGGAGGAGGGCGGGAACGACCATTTGGCGGAGGGCGGCTTTGGTAACGATATCGACGCAGGTTCCGTAGTCAGGTTTTTGGGTGCCTTTGAGGATTCCTGGTTTTTCGGCGAGTTGGCGTCGGACTTCTCGGACGACAGCTCCGGCGGCTATGCCGACGGCATCCATGGAGCGCGCGGTGAAGACGAAGGGGAGGAGGCCACCGATGAAGAGGCCGATGATGACTTTGGGTTCAGTGAGAGAGAACTCGAGGCTGGGCATAGCGGAGCCTAAGGAAATGAAGTGCACTTTGAGTTCTTGGACGTAGGAGCCGAAGAGGACGAGAGAGGCGAGGCCGGCCGAGGCGATGGCATAGCCCTTGGTGACGGCTTTCATGGTGTTGCCGACGGCGTCGAGTTCGTCGGTGCGTTCGCGAACTGATTTGGGCATGCCGGACATGACTGCGATCCCGCCGGCGTTGTCGGTGATGGGGCCGAAGGCGTCGAGGGAGATGATGATGCCTGCCATGGAGAGCATGGCCATGACGGCGATGGCGATGCCGTAGAGTCCTGCGAAGTGGTAGCTAAGGAAGATGGCGATACCGATAAAGCCGACGGGCAGGGCGGTCGCGTGGGAGCCGATGGCGAGGCCAGCGATAATGTTGGTGGCGTGGCCGGTTTCAGAGGCCTTTGCGATATGGCGAACCGGGGCGCAGTTGGTGGAGGTGTAGTAGTTGGTGATGAGGAGAACGACGAAGGTCATAAGAAGACCGACGAGGGAGGCTAAGTAAATGCCGTTGGTTGATGCGATTTGCCCGTCGTGACGAAGACCTTCTGGAAAAAAGACATGAGTGAGAGGCCAGAGAACTGCGGCGGAAGCGAGTGCACTGACGAGAACGCCGAGGCTGAGAAGGCGGGTGGGGTTTCCTTTGCCGAAGTTGACAGTGAGAATGCCTAGAATGGCGGAGAGGATGGAGACGCCGCCGACGACGAAGGGGTAGGCGAGGGCAGCGGGATCGGGCTGGCCATCGCCCCCGAAGACGGTGAGGTAGGCTACGAGAATACAGCCGATGAGGCTGACGGCGTAGGTTTCAAAGACATCGGCGGCCATGCCAGCGCAATCGCCGACGTTATCGCCGACGTTGTCGGCAATGGTGGCGGGGTTACGAGGGTCATCTTCTTCGAGTTGGGATTCGAGTTTGCCAACGAGGTCTGCGCCGACATCGGCGGCTTTGGTGTAAATGCCTCCGCCCAAACGAGCGAAGACGCTGACGAGAGAGGCTCCGAGGGCGAGGCCGGTTAAGCTATCGATGGCGGCACGAAGGCCGAGCCAGCGGGAGGCGACTAGATAAAAGGTGCCGATGGATAGTAGGGCGAGGGCGACGACGAGCAGGCCGGTGACGGCGCCACCGTTGAAGGCATTACGCAGGGCGGCGGTGCGGCTACGGGTGGCGGCTTGGGCGGTGCGAACGTTGGCCATGACAGCGATTCGCATGCCCGCGAATCCGGCGACGAGGCTACAGGCGGCGCCGACGACGAAGCCGATGCCGGTGGGGATATTCTTTAGGTAACAGATGGCGGCAAGAAGGACTAGGGCGATGATGGAGACGGCTTGAAGTTGGCGATGGAGGTAGGCAGCGGCGCCTTCTTGAATTGCGGTAGCGACTTCGCACATGCGCTCGTTGCCAGCGGGTTGGCGTTTAATCCAGAGGATAAGTGCAACGGCGGCAGCAAGGCCGACTGCAGCAGAGATTAAGCTAAAAAGGACTGCATTATTTAAGAGAAAATTATTCATTGGATATTGCCAGAAAGTAGAGAGTGCGATCACGTAAGCAACGTTTTTCGGATCATTTTTATGATGTTTTCAGTACTTGCATGAGTTGGATATTCCATATATTGTATATTTCACATGACGAAGTATTTGAAAAACGGTTCCACAGATGGGCTGGACGCTCGGGTTCCTGAGTTAGAGAGGATTGCCACCCTATTGCAGAGGCGGTTTCTTTTGGATTTATTTAGGCAAACATCGGCCAAGCGGCTTTCGGTGCCGCAGTTTACGCTTTTGGGTTTTCTTGCGGGTACATCGGGTGTGGCGATGGGGGTATTGGCGAAGCGAATGAGTCATGCGACTTCGGCAACCACAGGGTTAGTGGATCGGTTGGAGGCGGTGGGATTGGTTAAGCGGCACGCGGTAGCCGGAGATCGGAGGCAAAAGTTGGTGGGAATCACTACAAAAGGGAAAGAGTTGATGGGTCGATTGCAGGGCGAGTTACGGCATCATTTGAATGAAATTCTTGGGCAGGTGGAGGAAAGAGATCAGGACGCTTGGGTAAGGATTTATCGGGTAATGGAGAAATACTGTGATGAACTCCCGCGCAGCTAAGATCGCAGGACTATTCTTGGTGGGTTGGGGATCAGGGCTACTCGGTCAAGAGAGAGACGGTGCCAAGGTGGCTTCCTTATCAACGGTGCCCGAGTTTGCCAGCAAGAAGCTGGATTTGGCTGAGTGTGTGGCTTTGGCTTTGGAGCAGAATACGGAGATCCGGCAGGCGAAGGAGGAGGTGCGGCGAAAAGAGGGAATTTCGGTGGAGGTGAGGAGTGCGTTGCTCCCGAAGATTACTGGGCAGGGGACTTTTGAATATCAGAACAAGTCGCTGAGTGGGTTCTTAGTGCAAAACGGAATTCTTTCGGCGGACGAGGTGAACTGGAATGCGGGGGTGCGGGTGACGCAACTTCTTTTCGACGGAGGAGCGGCGTTCTCGCGGACTCGGGCAGCGCGAATTGCGCAGGGGCAGTCGATGCTTCTTTTGCAAGACACGATCGATCGGGTGATGCTGGATGTGCGTCGGACGGTGTATACGGTTTTGCTGAACCGATCGCTGATCGATGTGCAGACGGAGGCAGTAAGTTTGAAGCAGGAGCAGCTTTCCAGTCAGCAAAAGCGTTTTAACGCTGGGACGGTAACGAAGTTTAATGTGCTGACGGCGGATGTGGAGTTAGCGAATAATTTGCCACAACTAATTCGGGCTCGAAACAACAAGCGGACGGCTGAGGTACAGTTGGCCCGAATTCTGGCGTTGGACTATCCCTTGGATGTGCCTGACGACTGGATGCCGCCGGTGATGGTGCAGGGAGAACTGCCGTATCAACCGATTCAAGTCGATTTGCCCAGTTCTTTGGTCAATGCGGTGCACAATCGGCATGATTTGAGGGCGAACCAGCAGGAGATTGAAGTGCAGAAGAAGCTTTTTGATGCAGCGAAGGAAGATACTTTTGTGCCAAAGATCGTGGGGTCAGGCGGGTATGACGTGATTCAGAATCCTTCGAGTTCCAGCCTTGGGTCTACCCAGCAAGGGCCGGTAGCGAATATTAATGGGACTTGGACGATTTTCGACGGTTTAGCGAGTACGGGTCGTTTTGAGCAGTTGAAAGCGCAGATTGCCAAGGCGACGGTATCGTATGAGGAGAAGCGGCGATCGGTGGAGAGTGATGTGCGGGACGCGGTGGTGAAGCTGGAGGAGGCACAAGAGTTGGTCATTTCGCAGCAGAAAAATGTGCAACAAGCGCGGGAGAGTTTGCGTTTGGCGGAGGCTCGTTTTAATGCGGGGGCGGGGATTCAGTTGGATATTATTAATGCGCAATCGAATTTAACTCAGGCGCAGTTTAACGAGTTGCAGGGTAGGTATGATTACAATGTGGCCTTAGCTCTTTTGGAGAGGGCAACGTGTACGCCTTTTGGGCCGAAAAATCCGCCGGTGCTTCCAGGGAAGGCATCTCTTTCTCCCAAGCCGAAAGTGAGCATGCAGGCATCTAGCTCAGTGGGACTCCAGCCTGGGCAGTGAAACTTCTGCGTTTTCGCGAGGTGGAGGAGTGGGGTCTGCGCCATTTTTTCACCCTTCGGTCTGCGCCGGATGTGCTAGCGAGTGACCTAACAAAAATTCTGGAAGAAGCGGGTATGCCAGGGAGTCTGGTGATGGCGGAGCAGGTTCATGGGGCTGGAGTGGTGGAGGTGGGGGCGAAAGATGGGGGGAAAGTGATGGGGGGGATGGATAGTTTGATTAGTCGGGATAAAAATCTCTCGTTGGTTATTCGAGTGGCGGATTGCGGGCCGGTATGGATTGAAGACAGGGCCACAGGCGGGATTGGGTTGGTGCACAGTGGCAAAAAGGGAACTGAGGCAGGAGTTGTTCCGGCGACAATTCGGAAAATGAAAGAAATGTTTGGTTCTGAGCCTAAAGAGATGAGGGCAGTGCTGGGACCGTGCATTCGGCCTCCGCACTATGAGGTAGACTTTGCGGGTGAGATTTTGCGGCAGTTGGCAAGGGAAGGAGTGGGGGAGATTGTGGATACAAAAATTTGCACGGCGGATGATCTTGGAAGATTTTATTCTTATCGGTCCGAAAAGGGTAAAACGGGAAGGCACTATGCGGCGATGGCGATGAGTTAGTTGAGAGGAAAAAAGGAAAAACTGGGGGAAGGAGGCAAAGGAGGGCTTGGTATAGTCTTTGACTTGGCCTGTCTTCGGGAGAAAATGATACATGGCGGGAATGACAAAGGGGTCGGTGTGGTTGGCGACAGCTGGAGTAGCGCTGGCGCTGGGATTTGGATTGGGGCGGGTGACAGCGCCGGGAGTTCCCTTGGAAGCGGGGACGAAGGTGAGGGGTTCTGCACAGCAGACAGGGCAGGGCGAAAAGGAGGGTGAGGAAAGAGAGAAGGTCGATGGGGGAACGGGGGGCCAAGCGCAGGCCTCGATTGAGGAGAGGTTTGCCAGGGCGTTGGCA
>CANIEM010000043.1 GCA_947466515.1 Verrucomicrobia subdivision 6 bacterium
GGCATCACCCCCACCCCCATCCACCCGTGCCGCGGTTCCCCATACTTCTGAATGTCCGCCGCTACTTTGGACGCTGCTTCAATCGGCAACGCATAACACGCTTTCCCCTCATCGATCTCCAACATCAATACACCCACCACCTTTCCTTGGCTGTCCAGCAGGGGTCCGCCGATCTGCCCAGGCTTTATCGGTAGATTCGCCCTCAGATGGGTCGTTGCAAAAAACCGCGTGAGGTACTTCACATCAAATCCAGCCACAAAACCAAATGTGGGTTCCGCTTTTAAATCGTAAGGAAAAGCCACGCTGACAATTGCCGACGCAGGCCGAAGTCGCAACCCGTCGCCAAATTCAAGGTGAGGCGTTTTTGTGGCGTTAATTTTCAGTACCGCCACTCCACTCCGCGGATCTCGACCAACGATCTTACCCGCAAAAGTCCGCCCGTTTACTTCCACCGAAACCGATTCCGCCTGACCCACCACCGCATACGCCGTTAAAATAGTTCCTTCACCATCGATAAAGAATCCCGTTCCAGCCAACTGCTCAGGCCCATCCGTCGCCCTCACCCGCACCACCGTGGGGGCAGCTTTCTCGTAAACCCCACTAACCTCCGCCGCAATCTGATCAAACACCCCCGTGCCCACAGCTCTCGGCTCACTGGGTGCCGTTGGAGTTAAAACCGTCGCCGCCGCCACATTAGCTTCCGCCTGAGAAGTGATTAAAGCTGCGACCTTCTCAGGTCCTTGCTTCGAAAGATAATACGCCCTTCCTCCCACCAAGCCCACCGCAGCGAGGCCGATGAAGAGAAGCGCGAATATCGCAATCTTAGAACGCGATCCGAGAATCATAAGCCACTGCGCCGTGCCCAGTCACGTAGAGGGGGCGAAGTTGTGTCCCCTCACCGCCAGCGGCGGTTTCAATCAGCTCAGGCTGAATCTGAACGGAGTCATCACTTTGATTCGAAGCCACCATAATACCCCGCTCATGGGCAACTTTGCCGTTCGCCAACGGAGCCGAGCCAGGTCCAACCGGCCCAAGGAAAAATGCAATTCCTACCACCAGCATGGCCGCCGATGCGCCCACTGTCGCCAGACGAGGAATTCCCGCCAACCAAGGCTCAAAGAGAACCTCCACAACCTTCGCATACCACGGCTCCTCACGGAGAATTTCCCTGCGCTGGTACTGGTGAAATGCATCCACAAAACGGCTAAAATACTCCTGACCAGGAGTCTCGTGCCTCTTCAATTGAAGAAGTTTCTGAAGTTGCGTGAAGTCGTCGTTTTGTTTCATTTTATCTGTCTCCTATCATTTTACCTTCGCAGGTAAATGCCAAGCGATTTCTGCAACTGCTTGTGAGCATAATGCAGTCGAGAACGAACCGTTCCTTCGGTCGTCCCCATGATCTTTCCGATCTCCGCATGTGCAAGTCCTTGTATATCATAAAGAGTTACTACTGTCCTATGTTCTTTGGACAGGCCAAGCATCGATTCGTTCAATTTATTTTGCAACTCATTGAGCATAGATGACTTAACTGGGTTGTTTCTAGCGACAGGATCAGGCATATCGAACTTCGGTAAGCCATCCTCGTCGATCTCATTCAAGCTCATCGCCCCTTGCCGCCTTTTCCTTTTCTCCAAGAAGTTGAAAGTTCGATTAATCGCGATCCTATAAATCCACGTATAAAACGACGACTGCCCTCGGAACGTCGGCAAACTCCGGTACGCCTTATCAAAAACCTCCATCAACATGTCGTTCGTATCCTCATGGTTCGACGTCAAATGATAAATCACCCCGTACAACCGCGATTGAAATCGACGAATCAACTCATCATACGATGCCAAGTTCCCGCCCACCGTGGATGCCACCAACTCCTCATCGGTCGGGCCATTCTCTAAATCGGGCAACTGGGCAGTGGTGACCGACATTACCTTAGACCCTACCCACTACCCCCCCACCCCGAAAAGTTCAAACAACCCTATCCCCCAGCCGTCTTCAGATACCCCGCCAACCGCTCAGTCATCTCCACCAACTTTCCCGCATCCTTTCCCTCCCCCAAGACCTTCAAGTCCACTTTCGCCCTCTCCAAAAGCTCCACCGCCTTCCGTAAAGCAAATTTCAACCCGCCCGCCGCACTCACTTTCTCTGCCACCTCCTCCACCCCAATATTCTCCCCCACCAACTGCGCTCGCAACTTCTCCGAATCCTCCTTTGGCAAGGTCTGCAACGCATGCAACACCGGCAAGGTCCACTTTCCTTTCCGTAAATCAGTCCCCAAAGTCTTCCCGCTCGCCTCATCCGTCCCATACAAATCCAAACAGTCATCGTAAATCTGGTAGGCCACCCCCAGCTGATTCCCAAACGATCTCGCCGCTTCCCGCTTCGATTCCGCCACATCGTAAACCAGGAAAGGCACCTCCGCCGCTACTCGAAATAAAGCCCCCGTCTTTAACCCCACCATGTGTAAATAATCTGCAACCGACATCTTTAAATCAAATCTCCTCTGCGTTTGCAAAATCTCCCCCTCACACAGATTTCTCGACGCTTCCGCAATCTTCCGCGCCACCTCTGCATCCTCCAGCTTGGTCGCCAACTCCAGCCCATGCGAAAAAAGGGCATCTCCCAATAACACCGAAAGCTCTACCCCCCACTTCGCGTTACACGTCGCCCGCGACCTGCGTAATTCCGCCTGATCCAAAACATCGTCATGTACCAATGAAGCCACATGCACCAACTCCACAATCACCGCCAAATCCCGAATCGAATCACTCCACCCCCCAGCTACCTTACCCGCGAGCAAAACCAACGCAGGCCTCAACCTCTTTCCTCCTCCTTCCAAGGCATATCGCACATACGCCTCCGCCCCAGAATCAAACAAAGAAGCCTGATGCAAAATCCGCCGCTCTACCTCCTTTAACTCCTGCTCCAAATCACGATCTGCCCCCAGCCAATCAGGCCGGGGCTTCAAAATCACTCTGGTTTGCAAACGATTCACTCCTTACACGCTAGAAAAGAGTCCAGCCAAGTCAAATGACCTTCCTTTCTGTATACTCCCCACTTCTCGAGGAGAACTGACCCCTAAAAATAAGTCCGAACGTTCCGCACTCACGCCGGTCTAACCTAGTATGAATACAAAAACCACAGCGACCCGAGAAACCAAGCTTCCTAATCCCCACGTGGAACTTCCCGCTACCCTCCAAGCCTACCTCAAGGGCATCGGCGAAACCCCCCTCCTCAATCGCACCGAAGAAGTTACCCTCGCTAAACGCGTCCGCCGTGGCGACGCCTCCGCACGTGAACTCATGATCAAGTCCAACCTCCGTCTAGTTGTAAAACTCGCCGCCGATTACAACCACTGCGGCCTCCCCCTCCTCGATCTCATCTCTGAAGGAAACCTCGGCCTAATGAAAGCGGTCGACCGCTTCGATCCCAAGCGGGATGTCCGCTTCAGCACTTACGCCTGCTGGTGGATCAAACAGTCGATCCGTCGTGCCCTCGCCACCCAAAGCAAAACCGTTCGCCTCCCCGTCCATCTTGTCGACAAGATCCAACGCCTTCGTCGAGTCAGCTCAGCCCTAGGCGCCGAACTAGGTCGCGAACCCACCGACATCGAACTCGCCGATGAGCTCCAAGTGGAACCTCGTCGCGTCACAAAATTGCGGGAAATCTCCTCCGGCACCGTCTCCCTCGACACCACCATCGGCACCGATGGCGACGGCAGTACCCTCGGCGATCTCCTCGCCGATACCGCCGCCGTCGATCCTACCGCAGAGCACGAGCGCAACGATTTCCGCGATGCCGTCTCCCGCTCTCTCCAAACTCTCTCCTGTCGCGAAGTCCAGATTCTTCAACTTCGCTTCGGCTTGGACAACTCCGAGGAACGTACCCTCGAGCAGGTCGGTAATAAACTCAGCGTCACCCGGGAACGTGTTCGCCAGATCCAAAATTCTGCCTTGGCCAAACTTCGCCAACGCCTACTCAAAGAGGAAAACTTTCCCGAGTATTTCCGCAAACTCGTCGGGCAAGAGGGTCTCGTCCGCTTGGCCTAACCCCCCCCTCCTATCCTTTGGTGGTTGAACCGCCGCCCGCGCCCTTCGCTCGTTGCAGAGGTCTCGTGCGGCGGTTCTTTTTGTTAAGAACCCCTCCGTCCCATCCCTAATCTTTCTTTCTCCCTTCATCGCCCACTTCCTTATAATCTTAGTCGTGCACTGCCTCATCCTACTCCTAGCCCTCACCCTCACCGCCTGCTCTCGTCCCGATACCCGCCTTGCCCGCCAAATCCATCAGCTCTGTCAGCAAGGCAACCTCCCCCAAGCTCAAGAAGCTCTCGCTACTGCTTTTCGCCAATTCCCCGAAAGCCTCTCGCTCCGCCAAGAACGCCTCTACCTCAACCTTCTCGCAGGGCAACCTGAACTCGCTGCTGCCGAGGCCAGCCAAATCCTCCAAGCCAACCCCTCCGCCCAACCCTACCGCCAACCCCTCCACGACTCCTCGCCCGCCATCCGTGCTCTCGCCATCCGCGCCATCGCCCTTCACCCTCCTACTCGCCCCCCTCCAGCCTCGCTCCTAACCACCGCCCTCCAAGATTCCGATCCCACCGTCCGACGCGCCGCCCTCGAAGCAACCCAGACTCTTTCCACCTCAGAAGCTCTCCCCCTCCTCCGTCAAGCGAGCCAAGATTCCGATTGGCTCACCCGCGCCGCCGCCGCTCGCCTCTTCGGAAGTCGCGCCGATCCCTCCGCCATCCCCACTCTCTTTTCCATGCTCTCCGACCGCGACTCCTATGTCCGCCGTTTCGCCCGTCGCTCTCTTCTCGAACTCGCCACTCGCTCGACACCCAATGCCTACCTCCCCGCCCTCCAGTCAAAAGATCGCACCACCCAAGTCGTTGCCGCTCTCGCCCTCGCTCGCCTCAACGATGGCCACGGCCTCGATATCCTTCTGGCCGAAGTCGCAAATCCTCTCGGCATCGAACGTGTCGAAGTGGTTAAGTCTGCTGTCCGCGTCAAAGACCCCCGCGTCGTCCCAGCTCTTCGCCTCGCCATCGCCGATCCCGATCCGGAAGTTCGGGTCGTCGCTCTCATCGCCCTCGGTTTACTTCGCGACAAAGACTCCGCCCCCCTCCTCCAAAAGATTTCCGCCGATCCCTCGTCTCCCAAAGACGTCCGCCTTGCCGCCGCCAAAGCTTTAGAACTTCTCAGCCAACCCCCCAATAAACCGTAACCCCCCGCCCTCTCGGGCTAAAACTTCTGCGGACCCAGCTCTTCCTGCTCGAAAATAATTAGATCATCCAACGCCCGCGCAAAATCCTCCATCCCCGTCGAAGGCATGATGATCCGATCCCTTCGCCCGCCCACGTCCTCAGTAATCCGCAAAAATCGGCCCCGATCATTCTCCTTCAAATCCAAAAAGAAGGTCTTTCTTTCGATTTGCACCTTTTCCGATCGTAATGTTCTTTCTTCTCCACGTTGGTCCATAAATCAATTCCCCTTTGGCTAAAGCCTACAAAAAGCCCCTCCCACAGTCAATCCAACCCACCCCAATCACCTTCCGCTTCGACAAACCCTCCGACGCCAAAACCAACCTCCCATTAAAATACCCGCCGTTCCCACTCCCGCATAAAGCCAGGGGGATACAGTCCAAACTGGCTCCTCTACCCCCGCCGCCGTATCCACATCCTCTAGTTTGGGGATTTCCTGATTTGGGGTTGAAGCCACCGTAATCTTTGAAAGTTTTTCCCATCGCTCTTTCTCTCCTGCCAAGAGAACTGCCGTTTCTGGAATCCTCTTTTCCATCTCCGTATATTTTTGCAACGCGATCCCCGCCTCCTCAGGCACCACCGGATCCTTCTCACTCGCTAATGGCAAAACCCCCACCACCAACCCCTGCCCTAAAAGCGCCAACTTTCCATCCATCCCCACCACCTCCCAAACCCCCTCTTTTCTCACGGCAGTTTGCGCCGTCCGCGCTTCGATCGGTCGACCCAGCGCAGATCGGCAAAGCACCAAGCAGGGTCCCGTCACCGCAGGCCGAACCGCCACCGCCTTAGCTGGACGAGCGGGAGCCACACTAGGAGCTGGAACCGAGGTTCCCGCGCTCTTTGTCGAGGGCGCCACAACCAGACCTCCAGAAGCCGTCTCCATACTACCCAACAGTTTGTCCGACTCGCCGTTTTTTCCTTTTTCCCCCACCTGAATATAATAAGGAACTTCTTTGGCGATCGCCTCAGGCAAAATCGCGCCATTCTCTTGACTGTGAAATTTTCCCGTAACCAAACGCCCAGGAGATCCATCTATCATCTTGGAAAGTAGTGCGCTTTGCTCCTTGGGTACCCTCAAAAATATTTTCCCCTCCTCCTTTTTCGCATGCCCCGTCGTCGCCTCCAGCCAAACAAATTCCGGATCCACCACCGTAAACTTAGGAACAGGCACGACCTCACTCACTCGCAACTTCACCTCTTTCCCTAAAAACGAATGAGGATCCGTCTGGTAATAGTTCGCCGTCAACGATTCAGCCTCACTGCCACACACCCATCCCATAACTGCCACCACCATCAGACAAAATATCTTCATACATTTAACTAAGTCGATATCCTCGTATTCTCAACCCCTTTTTTCAACCCCACCTTAATTTTATCGGTCAGAGGGAAGATTAGGAAAATACCATATAGCACAACTTACTTTCATTTAATGTTTTCCAGAATGTATAGAGATTTTAGTTTGCTTTCGTATTTTTGCTTGATAAGCTAATTATATGACGATCGCCTTAGTTCCCTTTACCTCTCTTCCTTGGTTCTTTCCACGTGGCGTCGATCTCATCAATTATCTTCCCACCGTCATCCTTGCCCTTTGGGTAGCCCTCATCTTCTCAACCTTGGTTTACTTCCATGGTGGGGCCAAAGATCTAGAACAAAAACCTGGCACCGTTACCCCCATCCAAAGATCGGTCGGCGCCATCTCTATTCTCATCGACGTCGCCATGCTCGCTATCGCTTTTTACCTCGTCTTCCGCTGAGGAACTTACCCACCTCATCTGTCCTCTGGCTTAACTTTCCTCCATCTCCTTTATCGCAACTCGACAATAGTACTTCACCGCCTCACTCATCGGCGGACGTAGTTCATCCAAATCCGCTAACGTACACCACCGAATATCATGGTGCTCCCCCTGTGCCAAAGTCACCTGCCCGCTCTTCGGTCGGGCCAAATACATGATCCCCACATGCTCATGCGTCTCACTCACTCGGTGAATATCCAAAAATCGCGGCCGAATCAAAGCCCGCGTTCCAGGACCCGTCGTCGGCGGTCGCTCCCCAATTAACTCAATCTCCAATCCACTCTCCTCCCTCCCCTCTCGATAAGCTGCCTGCTCAGGATCCTCGTCTAGCTCAATATGACCCCCAATCGGTAACCACCGATCCAGTTTCCGATGGTGAATCAGAAGCAACTTTCCCTTCTCCACAATGAAAAGGCTCACCGTAAAATCGATTTTTTCGTGCAAATGGGCCATGGCAATTTCTCGTCTTCTCCTAGCCCTTACTAGCACTTCGGACGCGAAAACGATTCCCCCGCCGCCGCCAACTTTTTCTGCACCCACGCCCCCACCTCTATCGGCGGAATCATCTCCATCGCCCCCGTCCGCCGACACTTAATCTCCACTCCACCTTTCGCCACCGCCTTCGATCCCACCGTAATTCTCCAAGGAAAACCCAGTAAATCCGCATCCTTAAACTTCACCCCCGGCCTCTCATCGCGGTCATCCCACAAATAATCAATTCCCGCTTTTTCTAACGAATCCACCAAACGATCCGTCGCCTCCTTCACCGCAGGATCCGCTAAATCCAAAGTCACCAACATCACCGTGTAGGGGGAAACCGCAGCAGGCCACCGAATTCCCTCCTTGTCCTGATGCACCTCAATCACCGCCTGCAAAGTCCGCGTAACCCCAATCCCATAACAACCCATCACCACTGGCTGCTGCTTCCCCTGCGGATCCAAAAATTTTGCTCCCAACGCTTCGCTATACTTTGTTCCCAACAAAAAGGCATGGCCCACTTCAATTCCTCGGCTCACCTTCAACTTCTTTCCAGAAACCGACAGATCACCCTCCCGTACCTTGCGCACATCCGCCCAACGATCCACCCGCAAATCCCTCTCCACATCCACCCCCTTAAAATGAAAACCATCCTCATTTGCCCCAGTCGTCATTCCCCTCTGCCCTTTTAATCCCATATCCGCCACCACCGTCACACTCTTTTCCTGCAAGGTCGAGGCCACCGCTCCTAAACTCCCAGGTTGCGCACCGAGCACTTTCACAATCTCCGCACTTCCTGCCGTTCTCCAACCCGCACCCAAAATCGCAGGTAACTTCGCCTCCTGCACCTCATCATCTCCACGCACTAAAATCAATGCCACCGCTTTTCCATCCGTATAGACCAAGGTCTTCACCTGATCCTTAGCCGGAATCCCGAATTTCTCCCCTGCCAAATCCGCAATCGTTTTTACCCCAGGCGTTGCCATCTTTTCCAACTCCCCCGCCATACCCTTCCTCTCCGCTGGCTTTCCCTCCGCCTTCTCCATCGCCGCCGCATACGCACCCTCCTCCTCCGTTACCACCTCTCCCTCACCGATCTCGGCCAGAACACAAAATTCATGCGAACTCGCACCCCCCATTACCCCCGTATCCGCTTCCACCTGCAACGCATCCAACCCCACCCTTGCAAAAATGTTCCGATAAGCCCCCACCATCGCCTCATAACTCAGCCGTGCTGCCCCATCTTCCGCATCAAAACTATACGCGTCCTTCATGATGAATTCCCGTGCCCGCATCAACCCAAACCGGGGCCGAATCTCATCCCGATACTTTGTCTGAATCTGATACAACGTCCGTGGCAACTGCCGATAACTCTGCACCTCTCCCGCCACCAATGCCGTCACCACCTCCTCATGCGTCGGCCCCAAAATCCAACGACGATCCTGATGATCCTTCACATGAAAAAGCACATCCGCCGCCGCCTGAATCCTCCCACTCTTTTCCCACAAATCAGGCGGTTGTAACGCTGGCATCAAAATCTCTAATCCACCCGCCCGATCCATCTCTTCCCGCACAATCTTCTCCACCTTCCGCAGTGCCCTCAATCCCAAGGGCAGAAAACTATACAACCCACTCGCCAACTTTCGCACTAATCCCGCCCGCAAAAGCAAACGATGACTCGCAATCTCCGCTTCCGCGGGCGCATCTCGCAAAGTATTAAGTACCGTCTGAGTCCAACGCATAGAACTTTCACCCTACGCCACCCATCCCTCCACCTCAATCCCCACCTACTCCGCCCCAAAAGCTTTTCTCAACACCGCCGCCACCGCTGCCAGCGCCAGCTTTTTTCCTCTCCAGGATCGTACCGACTTAATTCCAATCCGCGCATTCGTCAGAAAAATCTCCTCCGCTCCATCCAACTCCTCCTTCCCCCATCTGCCCTCCTCCACTTCCCGCCCACTGCGCTCCACGATCCATCTCCGTACCACTCCCCCGCGACACCCACACTCCCTCGCCGGTGTTCGCAACTTTCCCCCCTTCACCCAAAAAAGATTCCCCATCGCAACTGACGCCACCTCTCCTTTCTCGTTCAACATCACTCGCTCCTCAGTCGGACTACTGCCCTCCCGCCTCGCCTGAATCCGATTCAGATAACTCAAAGTCTTGTACCTCGCCTCCCACGAACTAGACCAGATCCCCGTCGTGGCCAAATCCAACTCATAGCTTTCAGGCGCCAACTCAATCCCCTCACTCCACCAACTCCTCGTTCCCGTCTCCGTCACAAACCACCTCCACAACCCATCCCCTTCAGGAACCTGTCTCAAATTCTCCACCTCCATCTCCAACCCCAACACCTTTGCCCCTTCCCGAATCGATTCCTCGTGCCAATCCCTCAACCGCGCCTTTCCCTTCTCCACCCGCACCGTCTCAAAAACACCCACCCCATGCCGAAATCCAGAATCGCCAATCGGAATCTCACTCAGACTCACGCCTTTACCCCCTGGGTCGCCTCATACGCCGCCATCGCCTCCACCATCACCCGAGCCTTCGCCCTCGTCTCCTCATACTCTGCCTGCGGATCCGAACCGATCGTGATCCCACTGCCAATTCCACACCGTACATTCTCTCCGTCGATCTCCGCCATCCGAATCCCCATCGCAAATCTCGCCGTACCATCATAACCAAAATACCCTACCGCCCCCGTGTAAAACCCACGCGGTTCCGCCTCCAACCTTCGCAAAATCTCTACCGCCCTCCTCTTCGGCGCCCCCGTCACCGACCCACCAGGCAAACACTGCCGCACCGCCTCCACCACCCCCAACCCCTCCCGCAATGTCCCTTGAATCGAGGAGTAAAGATGATGCACATGCGAGTAACTCCGACTCCTTACCAAATCCCTCACCTCCACCGAACCATAACCGCAAATCGCCCCCAAATCGTTGCGTAATAAATCGGTAATCATAACCAACTCCGCTACCTCCTTCGGGTCAGTCCCCAATTCCAGTACCGCCCTCTCATCTCCCTCTCTCCCATGCACCCTTGCTCTCGTCCCCTTAATCGGTTGCGTGATCACCCGATCCCCCTCAATCCCCAAGAAAAGTTCCATCGACGCACCCGCCAGCGCCTTCTCTCCCATCCGATAAAAAAAACTCCGTGGCGCTTGGCCCGCCCTCCAAAGACAACGAAAAAATTCCCAAGGATCAAGTCCCTCCACCCTTCGATGTAAAAACCGAGCCAAGTTCACTTGATAAATCTGCCCACAGCGAATCTCCTCCTGCGCCTCCCGCACCATCCTCCCATACTCCTCAGACCCAGTCCGACAACTCCACCCCTCTTCCCCCTCCGCTCTCACCCCCACCTCTTCCCTCTCAGGCCACAGCTCGCTCACCGACCGAGCTACCAAATCCGGAAAAAAAGAAAAATGCCAGTTCCCCTCAAAATCAAAACCCCCAATCGCCGCCCCACCAGGATGAGGCCGATCCCAGGCCGCCCCCCTCCGCAACCGCCGAGCCAACTCCTCCTCCAATCGCCCCATCTCCCCAAGACTTCCCGCCAAAATTAACTCAGGCTCGTACCCCAAATAAACTACCCCAGGCCCAAAATCACCCCGCACCACCGCCGCTAGAGGATTCAAGAACAACTCCCTGCACCCAAAGAGGAAACCACCCGATCAATTTTAGTAATCCACTGCGCTTTCTCCTTTTCCGATAGAAAACTGCCCGTGAACGAATTTTTTGCTAACTGCACCAAATGCCTTTCCTCCAACTGCAACTCCCTCGCACAGGCCAACCAGTTCTCCAATAGATAACCTCCAAAATAAGGCGGGTCATCTGAGTTCGCCGTCACCCTTACCCCCGCTTCTAAAAGCTGCTTTAGCGGATGCTTCCCCAAATCCGAATACACGCACAACCGCACATTAGAAAGCGGACATGTCGTCAAAGGAATCTGCTTCTCCACCAACTCCTTCACCAGCTCCGCATTCTCCACACAACGCACCCCATGATCAATCCGCACCGCCTGCAACTTCTCCAATGCTTCTCGTATCCACTCCGCAGGTCCCTCCTCCCCCGCATGCGCCACCACCTTCAACCCCGCATCCCGAACTTGCGCAAACACTCGCTCAAACTTAGCTGGAGGATTCCCCTTCTCTGAAGAATCCAACCCCACCGCCGTGAAATGCTCGCGAAACGGAAGCATCTCCTCAAATGTCTTCATCGCCTCCGCTTCCGTCAGATGCCGAAGAAAACAAGGAATCAAACGCCAGGTGACCCCATGCCTCTTTTCCCCCTCCTTTAACGCCCCCACAATTCCCTCCACCACCTCCTTCATCGCTACCCCGCGAGCCGTGTGAGTTTGCGGATCAAAAAAAGGTTCCACATGCCAGATCCCGTCCCGCACCGCCTTCTCTAAATAAGCCGCCGTTAAAACATGAAAATCTTCCCGATCCCGCAACACTCCCGCCCCCTCGTAATACAAATCTAAAAAGGACTGCAGATCTTTAAACTGATACGCCTGACGCAAAGCCTCCGCGTTAGAAAAACGTAACTTAGTCTTATGTTTTCGAGCGAGATGAAACGTCATCTCCGGCTCTAATGTCCCTTCCAGATGAACATGCAGTTCAGCTTTGGGCAACGCCGCCGCCAGTCGTTCCAGCTTTTTCATCCTTATCCCAAAGATTGCGCCGCCGCCGCCAACTTCGCCGCATCCATCTCTGGCCCTGAGGCCGCTACCCCCATCCTGCCTGGCTGAAATAACTCTTGGGCCACTTCCTTAACAATCTTCGCGTCCACCGCCGCCAACTTCTCTATCGCCTCTTTCGGTTCTACCACCCGACCGCGCGTCAGCATCGAATCACCAATCCAGAACATCTGCTGGCTTGTCCCCTCCAACCCAAGCGCAAACTGCCCCGTCACATAATCCTTCGCCCGTTTTAACTCCGCCGCTCCTGGACCCTTCGCCGCCAACGACTTTAACTCCCCCGCAATCAAACCCAAGGCCTTGCTCAAATTCCCTGGCTCCAACCCTGCCGAGATATAAAAAGCCCCGTCATCACGCTGCAGATGAACCCCGCTGGAAACCGAATAGACCAACCCCTGCTCCTCCCTCAAACGCTGGAAAAGACGCGAACTCATCGCCTCTCCCAAAATAACGCTCAACATCCGCAACCCATGCCGTCGCGGATCCTGACGGCGAAAAGCATAAATTCCTAAGGTCACATTCACCTGAGCCACGGGCTTCGCCACCGCCACCACCCGGACCGTACTCGAGCGTACTCGCCTCGCGGGAATCGGTTCCCCACTTGCCGTCGGACTGGATCGGCGTAAAGCCACCTTCGCCGTCTTTCGCACCTCCTCCAAACTCATTCCCCCCGCAATCGCCAGCACCGGTCGAACTCCTCGAATTCTTCTCTCCCAGTACCCCATCAGCCCCTTCCTCGGTATCCCTCCCACCGAAGCAATCGTTCCCGCAATCGGTCGCCCCAAAGCTTGCTCAGGCCAAAGCAACGCGTTCAACGCCTCCCCAGCCACCACCGCAGGCTGATCGTCCATCATCCGAATCTCTTCTGTAATAACGCCCCGCTCCCTTTCCACTTCCTCCTTGGGAAAAGTCGAACTCAACGCCATCTCCGCCAAAAGAGAAATCAACATCGGACCATGACCCGCTGGAACCCGTCCGTGCAAACAAAGCGTCTCTTCCCCCGTAAACGCATTCAGATCCCCGCCCCGACCCTCCACCGCCCGACTCAGCTCCTTACAACTGTGCTTCTCCGTCCCTTTAAATAGGAGATGTTCCACAAAATGAGCCGCCCCATGCTCTTCCGTATTTTCCCAACGCGAACCTGCAGGATAAAAAAGTCCCACCGCCACCCCAGGAGCCTCCTGATTCTCTCGGTGCACCACGGGCACCCCCGCAATCGTTTCCACTACGGCATAAGACATCCCTCAACAATATCCCGCTCCCCACCCACATTCCAATCTTAAGCTGCAAGCCTACTTCTTCGCCTACTCCTTTTCCCCCGCTTTACTTTTCCACCTCGTCGCCAACTCGTTCCTCACCCCCAAATGATCCAGAATTCTTGCCACCACCGTGTCCACCACATCCTCCACTGATTTCGGGCGACCATAAAACGAGGGAACCGCAGGCAAGATCACCGCCCCCGCCTCCAATAAAGTCACCACATTCCGCGCTTGCACCAAATTCCAAGGAGTCTCCCTCGGCACCACAATCAACCTCCTCTTCTCCTTCAAAAATACATCGGCCGCGCGGGCAATCGTTCCATCGCTGTATCCATGGGCAATCCGCCCCAACATCCCCATCGAACACGGCACAATCACCATCGCTTCAAACCGTGCCGACCCACTCGCAAAAGGCACCTGCATCGTCTTATCCCCATACAACTTCATCCCCTTGGGAATCTTTAAACCCTGCGCTCCCAACTCCGTCGCCGCCACCTCAGGCGCATACTGACTCAGCACAACATGACACTCCTCCACCTCCTTCGCCTTAGCGATCTGCCCCAGCAACCGTTGCGCATAAATCGAACCACTCGCCCCCGTCACCGCCACAACCAGTTTCATTCCTACTTCCCCTTTAAGCCGCAACTAGTTTTCTAACAGGCTTCACTTGGGCAATGATCTTTTTGCGCTCACCCGCAAGAGCACGAAAATCACACTCCACCTGCAATCCGTGCCAGAAGTTTTCTGACTGATGGAAGAATTTCCCAAACCGAATCGACATCACCGGTGTGATGGCACGCTTCCCAAGGACAATCTCATTAATCGCACGGGGAGGGACCCCCAAAGCGCGGGCCATGCCATTTTGTGATATACCCATCGGGAGGAGATACTCCTCCAGCAGAATCTCGCCAGGGAAGATCGGGGATTTCATGCCTATAACGTACCGCGTTATACAACCTCGTCAATGGTAGTCTTCAATCTGAACGCCTTCGGCTCCGTTTCCACACCATCGAAACACCAACCTCCACTGCTGATTAATCCTTATGGAATACTCTCCCTTTCGCTTTCCCTGCAACGCTTCCAATCGATTTCCAGGGGGAACAGCCAAGTCCTCCAGTCTTCCTGCTTGATTCAACTGGATCAGTTTACGCAAGGCCACCCTTGCAATGGCCCTCCATCGCCGACTATTTTCCGTTCGAAAGAGTTTTTCCGTTTCGCGGTCGGAAAAGGAATTAATCATCCCATTCGCCGTGCCACCGCAAGGAGTTCTCTTGCCCTCGCTGCCGCTTCTGGGGTGGTTCGACACTCTTCGGGCCAATCTCGCGTATACCCTTCCCCCTTCAACTTCCTCGTCGCATCAATCCCTACATGACTTCCGCAATGCGGCAAGGTCGTCGCGTGGTCCAGACTGTCACTCGGCCCTTGAATAAAAATCATATCCCTCTGTGGCTCAATATTCGCCCCCAGATAAAAAAGAACCTCGCTCGTGTCGTGCACGTTAACCTCCGCATCCACCGCCACAATAATCTTACTAAACATCATCTGTCCGGCCCCCCATAGTCCGTGCATCAACTTAAACGCCTGATAGGGATACTGTTTTTTTAAGCTTACAAAAACCATATTGTGAAATACTCCCTCTGCCGGTAGCGCCAGATCAACCAACTCAGGAAAGTTCATCTTGAGCACCGGCAACAAAATACGCACGCTGGCCGAACCCAGCCAGAAATCCTCCATCGGCGGCTTTCCTACCACCGTCGCCGGATAAATCGCTTTCTTACGATGAGTAATTGCCGTCACCCGAAACCGCGGATACTTGTCCACGGGCGTGTAAAACCCCGTGTGATCTCCAAACGGCCCCTCATCCACCCCTTCCCCCGTCGGATCCACCGTCCCCTCCAATATAAAATCCGCATCCGCCGGCACCTCGATCGGCTGACTCACCGCAGGCACAAAGGTCACCGATTTCTTCCTCAAGAAACCCGCAAACATATACTCATCAATTCCGTCAGGTAATGGGGCCGTCGCCGCAAACGCATTCGCTGGATCCCCCCCCAACGCCACCGCCACTGGCATCGGCTTGCCCATCTCCCGATATTTTTTCCCATGCCGAGCCCCCACTTTGTGCAACTGCCAGTGCAAGGCCGCTTCCCACGGACCCAAGACCTGAATCCGATACATCCCCACATTTCTCTCCTTCGTCTCAGGATCCTCCGTGATCACCTGCGGCAACGTGAGAAAAGGTCCTCCGTCTTTCGGCCAAGTCTTTAAAACCGGAATTTCCGCGAGACCCCTACCCCCATCCTCGACCCGATGAATCACCTCCTGACACGCCCCCCTTCCCACCGAAACCGGACGGGCATGCCGCAACTCCAATCCCTGCCGAAGAAGTTTCCACGCCTCCGCCACTCCCGCTGGCGGCTTCGCCCTGACCAAAGCCTCCACCTCCGCCCCAATCTCCCCCACATCTTCCCGCCCCAACGCCAATCCCATTCGCTTCGCCGATCCATAACCGTTAATCAAAACCGGAAACGCATACGGCACACCTGCAGCGTCCACCGGCTTTTCAAAAAGCAAAGCCTTGCCCCCACCCTTTGTTTTCGATTCCACATCCGCCGCCGCCGCAATCTCCAAATCCACTTGGGCCGGCTCACGAATACGCAAAAGCTCTCCCTCACGGTCCAGCCTCTCCACAAAGCTACTCAAAGAATCATACGCCATAAGAATATAATTCTGCCCAGTTTTTCTCCCCAAACAAGTTCACTTCCCCCGCCCCTTGGTAGGGCTCACCGTCTCCTAGCCTTCGAAGTAACGCGTCTGTGGAACGTAGTAGGCTCGGTGAGCCGATTGAGTCACTCAACCGCTCAGGCCTAGATCGCTCGATCGGCCAATGAAGACCATCGGCCCTACCAAAGTTTATGTTTTGTAACTTTCATCGAGGTGGCCTCGGAGAGGCCGCCACTACCTAACCTTCCAACTGCAAATAATTAAAAATCCAAAATCAAACATCCCTGACCCCCGCCCCTTGGTAGGGCGCACCGTCTCCTAGCCTTCGAAGTAACGCGTCTGTGGAACGTAGTAGGCTCGGTGTGCCGATTGAGTCACTCAACCGCTCAGGCCTAAATCGCTCGATCGGCCAATGGAGACCATCGGCCCTACCAAAGTTTATGTTTTGCAACTTTCATCGAGGCGGCCTCGGAGATGCCGCCACTACCTAAGCCTCCAACTCCAAAACTACCTTCTCACATTCTCACATCTTAAATCCCCCCCCGCCTGCCCCGACCCGCGTCGGGGCCCGCCCCGGGCGCCCTCTCCGTACCCCTACCCCGCCACATCCAACGCGTGCTTCCGCAGATCCCCCAACTCCACATACTCCAACGCCGATTCATGCGTCGACTCCAGCACCACCAACGCCGCCTTCCCCGCCAACCTCGCCTCCTCCCACCTCTCCGCACAGACACACCACCGATCCCCCGCCTTCAATCCAGGAAAACCATACTCTGGCCTTGGGGTCGTTAAATCATTGCCCGCCCTCTGACTGAAAAGGAGAAACTCCTCCGTCATCTGCGCACAAATCGCATGACAACCCGCATCCGCCTCATGCCCATCACAACTCCCCGTACGAGTAAACCCACTCATCGGATCCACCGAACAGATCTTCAATTCCCCACCCAATACATTTTTCTGATCTGCTTTCATAATATTCAATACCTTCATTATGCATCCTTTCTAAATCTTACCAAATATCCCACTGAATTTCCGAAAATAACATTTTTTTAAAACCTTAACACTATCTTAAGATCCTTATAGATAGATTTTTACACTCACAACAATCCTAATACTCCAAACTCGCTATTTTGCTCTTTTTCTGCCACGATATAAAACCATGGCCCACGATCTTACCCGCTCCTCTGAAATAGATCCTGCCCTCAAAACCTTAGACCGCCTCAACCCCAACCACTCTTCCTCCTCCCCCTCACCCGCCCTCGGTCGCATCGGCCACCCAGGCAACGGCGCTTTCCTCGAAGAACTCCACGAATCATGGAAAACCGATCCCACCTCCGTCGATCCAACCTGGCGCGCTTTCTTCGAAGGTTTCGAACTGGGTTGCCAGCTCCGCCCCCCAACCCGCTCTGGAAGCACCCCTCTCCCCAACTCCGCCAACTCACCAGAATTTGGTAACGTCCTCCCCCAAGCCCGCATCTACAATCTCCTCTTCGCCTATCGCGCCCTCGGCCACACCCTCGCCCACCTCGACCCCCTCGGCCTCACCCCAGAAGCCAACCCCGACCTCTCCCTCGCCACCTTCCGCTTCACCGAGGCCGATCTCGATTCCGTTTTTGATTCCGGCACCCTCAGCGGCGGCGGTCCACGTACCCTTCGCGAGATTCTCGCTTTCCTCAAACAAACCTACTGCGACCACATCGGCGTCGAATTCATGCACATCATGAACTTCACCATTCGCCGCTGGCTCCGCGATCGGATGGAACGAAACCATAACCAACCCACCCTCACCCCCGCCCAACAACGCCGCATCCTCGAAAAGGTAATCTCCGCTGAATCCCTCGAACGCTTTCTCCACACCCGCTACGTCGGCCAAAAACGCTTCTCCCTTGAAGGAGCCGAAACCCTCATCGCCGTCCTCGACTCCCTTCTCGAAGCCTGCCCCGAAGCTGGAGTCGAAGAAGTTGTCATCGGTATGGCCCACCGCGGTCGCCTTAACGTCCTCGTCAACACCCTCGGAAAATCTCGCAGAAAACTATTCACCGAATTCCATGAGAACTACGTTCCGCAAACCGTCCTCGGAGGCGGCGACGTCAAATACCATCTCGGCTACGAAAATGAAGTCACCACCTCCTCCGGAAAGAAAATTCTCCTCTCCCTCGCTCCCAACCCCAGCCATCTCGAAGCCGTCGACCCCGTCGTCGAGGGTAAGGCCCGCGCCCGCCAACGCCTCCGCCAAGATACCGTCAAACGCGAAAAAGTTATCCCCGTCCTCATTCACGGAGACGGCGCTTTCATTGGACAAGGCATCGTCGCCGAAACCCTCAACCTCTCCCGCCTCGAAGGCTACCGCACTGGCGGCACCATCCACATCATCGTCAATAACCAGATCGCCTTTACCACAATCCCCGAAGACTCCCGCTCCACTCGCTACTGCACCGCTCCAGGAAAGTCCCTCGGCCTCCCTATCTTCCACATCAATGGGGACGATCCTCTCGCCGCCGCTTCCGTCATTCAACTGGCACTCGAATTCCGCCAACGCTTCCATGAGGATATTATCCTCGATCTCGTCGGCTACCGCCGCCACGGCCACAACGAAGGGGACGAACCCAGCTTCACTCAACCTACCCTCTACTCCGAAATCGATGCCCACCCCCCAGTCAGTCGCTTGCTCTCTCGCAAACTCCTCGACGCGGGCATCATCACCGAAGAAGAAATCGAAAAGATCCGTTCCCAAATCAATACCGTGTCCGAAGAAGCCCTTCACGAATCCCGCGCCGCTGTCGCCAACTTTAAACCCCAGCTCCATCCCCCACTCAGCTGCCCCGCCCTTCTCCAAGAAGTCCCCACCGGCGTCCCCGCCCCTCGCCTCGCCCAACTCGGCACTTCCATTTCCCACATCCCCGCCGATTTTCAGATCAATACCAAGATCCGCAAACTTCTCGATACTCGACTCGCCATGGCTTCAGGAAAAGTCCCGCTAGATTGGGGCTGCGCCGAACACCTTGCCTTCGCCTCTCTCCTCACTTCAGGTGTCCCCATTCGCCTCTCAGGCCAAGATAGTCGCCGCGGAACCTTCAGCCATCGCCACTCCTCCGTCTACGACCTTCGTACCCGCGCCCGCTATATTCCCCTCAAAAACCTCGCAAAAAATCAGGCCTCCTTCTGCGTTTATAATAGCCCCCTCTCCGAGGCCGCCGTTCTCGGCTTCGATTACGGCTACTCTCTCGACTGCCCAGATATGCTCGTCCTCTGGGAAGCTCAGTTCGGCGATTTTGCCAACGGCGCCCAAACCCAGATCGATCAATACATCTCCTCCTCCGAATCGAAATGGGGCACCACCTCCCGCCTGACTCTCCTCCTTCCCCACGGCTACCACGGCCAAGGGCCCGAACACTCCAGCGCCCGCCTCGAACGATTTCTTCAGCTCTGCGCCGAAGACAATATGGCCGTCACCTACCCCACCACTCCCGCCAACTACTTTCACCTGCTCCGACGTCAAGCCCTTCGCAAAATCATCAAACCTCTCATCGTAATGACCCCCAAAGGCCTTCTCCGCGACGCCCGTGCTACCAGCCCACTCACCGACCTCACCCGCGGCGCCTTCCAAGAAATTCTCCCCGACCCCACCCAACCCAAAAATGCCTCACGCGTTATCCTCTGCTCAGGAAAAATCTTTTACGACCTAGCTGACTATCGCGAAAAGAATAAAATCCGCGATACCGCCATCCTTCGCCTCGAACAGATCTATCCCCTCCACGAAAAGAAACTCCTCGCCCTCCTCGCTGCCCAATCCCCCAACGCAGAACTCGTCTGGTGCCAAGAAGAGTCGGAAAATATGGGAGCCTGGTCCCACCTCGCTCTCCGCCTACAAAACCTTACCAAACGCACTGTCCGCTACGCAGGCCGCGCCGCCTCCTCCTCCCCCGCCACCGGCTCCCTCGCTATTCACCTCCTCGAACAAGACCAACTCGTTCGCCAAGCCTTCCAATCCGCCACCCCAACCCCCACCCTCAAGAAAATTTCTCTCACCGTCCAAAAGAAACCGAAAAATAAGACTGGAAAAAAATAACTATGAGCACCGCCACTTCCCTCATTCCCATCCGCATTCCCTCCGTCGGAGAGTCCATCACCTCAGGTACTCTCGGCACCTGGAAACGGAAAAATGGCGAATCTGTCGCTTCCGGCGATCCCCTTTTCGAAATCGAAACCGATAAAGTCACTTCGGAAGTCTTCGCCGAAACCGATGGCACCCTCGAAATCCTCGTTCCCGAAGGCACCGAAGTGAAAGTCGGCCAAACCGTCGGTCACCTCCACCCGGGCAAACTCCCCGCTCGTAAAACTACCCCGCCCCCCACTTCCGAAAAGGAACCCACTCCCACTAAACTATCCCCCGCCCGCGTAATCACCCCCACCCCCCCCCCCCCCCCACCCTCGCCC
>CANIEM010000044.1 GCA_947466515.1 Verrucomicrobia subdivision 6 bacterium
GCTTTACCTACAACACCAACGCTCAAGGCCCAGACAGCAACGCCAAGACGGGAAGCAGTGGTGCGGTGACCTACAGCTACTCTGGGGCGGGTGGGACGAGTTACGGAGCCAGTGCAACGAAGCCAACCGATGTGGGAAGTTATGAAGCTACGGCGAGCTTGGCGCCTGACAGTAATTACGACGGAGCGACCTCGACAGCCTATGGGTTCAGCATCGGCAAAGCGCCCTCGACAATCAACGTGACCGGGTTGACCAGCTTTACTTACAGCGGTGCTTCACAAGGGCCTGACACGAGTAACAAGACCGGTTCGACGGGCGGGGTGACGTATGGGTATGCGGGGACAGGTTTGACGAGTTACGGACCCATTGGAACGAAGCCAACCGAGGTGGGAAGCTATACAGCTACGGCGAGCTTGGCGGCTGACAGTAATTACGACGGAGCGACCTCGACAGCCTATGGGTTCACAATTTTGGCCAAACCGATAACCATTACGGCTGATCCAAAGAGTAAAATTTCTGGAGATTCCGATCCTACATTAACCTCCCAGTTTACGGTTGGATCCATAGAGCTCGGGGATGCCCTTTCAGGATCTCTGAATCGCGTGGAGGGCGAAACGCCAGGCAAGTACGCCATTACAAGTACATTCAGCAATGGCAACTATGCCATTACTTTTGTCTCTGCGGATCTGACAATCCTTGACGGAGTTAATCCGAACGCGAATGAGGATCGGCTTGTGCCTGTTCCGATTAAAACGAGTAAGTTCCATGTCCTTGAAGTATTGGCCAATGACACGGATTTGTTAAAGCGAAGCCTGACTGTGACGGCAGTGAGTGCATTAAGCGAGCTTGGCGGGACAGTGGAATTAAGGGGTGGCTGGATCCTCTATACCCCTCCTCCAGGGCTTGCATCAGGGGTGGAAGACTCATTTACCTACACGTTGTTTAACGGGGTGGGCAGCGCACAGGGCACTGTCTATCTCCTTGCCGCGGAGTGGGCGATGACCGATGCGATGAATATTCTCAGTGTGACAGATAGTGCCCCAGGAAAAGTGGTTACCTTTTCTGCCATCCCCAACTTTGTTTACGAGGTTTTTGCCACGTCCTCCCTTGCCCCGGCCAACTGGGTTAAGCTGGGAGATTATACAGCGGACGCTCAAGGCATTCTTCGGGTGAATGATGTTGCGGCAGGCAGCAGCCGATTTTATCGAACGAGGTCACAACCATGAAAATTCAACCCATCCTCGCTCTGGTGCTTCTTTGTGCGATGGCTCCGACATCGCAGGCTGCCCTTACGGTAATCGATTTTGGTGAAAACAATTTAGCGATGCCCATACCTGATTATCAGTCCTCAGGAATTCAGCGCACGATTACGCTTTCTGGTCTGGAGAGCCAAGCTCCTTATCTGGTTACCGTCTCCCTTAAAATAAGTCCAACTGGATATGGTGCATACAACGGCGATTTCTATGCTTATTTAAGGCATGTTTCTACGGATGGATTGCAAAGCCAATATGCGGTTCTCTTAAATCGCGTGGGTCGTACTGCAGACAATCCCTCAGGCTATGATGGGAGCGGCATCGAGGTAACCTTGGCAGACGATGCCACCACGGATATCCACCTTGATGGTACTAGTAGTGGACTGGTGGGAAGTTATCTAACGGGAACGTATCAGCCCGATGGAAGAACCGCCAATCCAGACCAGGTGCTGGGTAGCGATAGCCGTACGGCCATGCTCAATAATCTGGGGATCATGGATCCCAATGGGAAGTGGACGCTTTTCGTCGCAGACATGGAGCGGGGGGGGACGGCGTTACTTGCCAAATGGGGGGTCACTTTAACGCCGGTGCCTGAACCCACTGCTATTTCTCTGCTCTATATGGGCTTAGGAGCACTCGCTTTGTATCGACGCAGACGTAGATAACCAGCGTTTCCGGCTAATCTCGATTCAAAAGCATTTGGCATGGATGCGTAGCATGCCGTAACTCAAACTGGTCTTTGATGAGTAGGGACTATTTTTGTCTTCCAAACGAGGCGGAAACTTTGAGGGCGACGCCGCCCCGGGCTGCAAATTCGCCCGTAACCACGGCATGGGCGGGGGAGATTGCACGCACAAGATCGTCCAGAATTCTATTCGTCACCGCTTCTGCAAAGGATCCTGTGTTTCTGAAGGAGTGGAGATAAAGCTTGAGGGACTTACTTTCGACGCACTTCTTTTTTGGAGTGTAGCGAATGGTGATGACGGCGAAGTCGGGTTGACCTGTGACGGGGCAGAGGGAGGTGAATTCAGGTGTGGAAAAGGTGATCTCGTAAGGACGGTTGGGCTTTGGATTGGGAAAGGTTTCCAGCCGTGCCAAGGAAGGGTTGGCAGGGACGGCTGTTTTGCGGC
Source organism: Verrucomicrobia subdivision 6 bacterium (assembly GCA_947466515.1). GTDB lineage: Bacteria > Verrucomicrobiota > Verrucomicrobiia > Methylacidiphilales > Verrucolacustridaceae > Verrucolacustris. The sequence continues at coordinate 2,384 of CANIEM010000044.1, forward strand.
CGAGAAGGCTGAGTCGAGACATGAAGGAATTGTAGGGTAAAAGCCTTGGGCGATAAAGGATCGAAGCATGTAGGGTAAATTGCTAAAGTTGTGCCCATGGAACCATGGATTCTTCCCTTGGGGATTTTGTTGGTCGCTTTCCTTTACTCCTCGGTCGGTCATGCGGGGGCTTCTGGATATATCGCGATGATGGCCTTATGTTCGATTCCGACGCAGGAAATTAGGCCCGTCACTCTAAGTCTAAATATCGCAGTAGCCGTTCTTGGAGGTTGGAATTTCATACGGGCGGGTCATTTCTCTGCGAAACTGCTCTGGCCTTTGGCGGTTACTTCCATTCCTTTGGCATTTTTGGGTGGATACCTCAAGTTACCAAACCACTTATTGCACCTGCTGTTGGGATTGGTTCTTTGGGGGTCGGCCCTCCGTTTTCTTATTCGCCCTAAAGAAGAGACGGTGTTTCATGAACCAAAACGGTTCTCTCTTTTGGCAACTGGCGGTGTTCTCGGCCTCTTGGCGGGTTTGACAGGTACGGGTGGAGGAATCTTTCTCACCCCATGGATGCTTTGGAGAAAGTGGGCCCCCACGAAGACGGTAGCGGCGGTTTCGGTAATTTTTATTTTAGTGAATTCGATATCTGGTTTAGCTGGATATGTTTCGTCGGCTCGCTCCTTTCCTCAAGTCGGATGGAATCTTTTGGCGGTCGCGATCGTCGGAGGTTGGGTCGGTTCGCGCTGGGGAAGTCGGCACTACTCCCCACTGTGGATTCAGAGACTGCTCGCGGTGGTTCTCCTGATTGCGGGTGGGAAGCTGATATTTATTCCCTGAGATGTTTGAGGCACTCCCGGATTGCGGGAATCAGGGGAGGAAGGCACTCGGCAATCGCCTTGGGATTTCCAGGGAAGTTTATGATGAGCGTCTGGCCTGCTACGCCTGCAACCGCGCGGGAAAGAATTGCGGTTGGGGCTAGAGGAAAACTGGTCATACGTTGAGCTTCACACAGGCCCGGAAGCTCCTTTTCGAGCACTGCCCGAGTGGCCTCGGGTGTGACATCGCGGGGGGTTGGGCCCGTCCCTCCTGTAGTCAGAACCAGAGGAATCCTCTGTTCTATCCAGCTTCGTAAAGAGGAGGTGATCCTATCTTTTTCATCGGGGACGGTGAGGGATGTCCAGAGGCAGGGGGAAGCCCACTCCAAGGAAAATACTCGTTCCAGTTCAGGTCCGCCCTTGTCTTGGTAAACGCCTGCGTGAGCACGGTCGCTCACGGTTAGACGTGCGACGTTCAGCGGACTCAAAACTTTTCCTTCGAGTGAAGGTGAATATTTTGGATGACCATCTTGCGATCCACGGCTTTCAACATGTCGTAGAGGGTGAGGGCGGCAACAGAGACGGCGGTGAGCGCTTCCATCTCTACCCCGGTGCGGGCGTGGACGCGAACTTCGGCGCATATCTGGATGCGATCGGATCGTGGTACAAGCTCGAGATGAATGGAGTCGATGGGTAAGGGGTGACAAAGGGGGATTAAGTCAGCGGTCTGTTTGGCAGCTTGGATTCCAGCAATGCGAGCGACGGCCAACACATCGCCCTTGGGGGTTTTGCCTTGGCGGAGGAGCTTGATGGTGGCGGGTGCGCAACGGATTTCGCCCTTAGCTACGGCACGACGGTGCTGGGGTAATTTAGGGCTAATATCCACCATGGTGGCGCGGCCTTTTCTATCGAGATGGGAGAGGCGTTTCACCAAGAGATGGTGGGCAGAACTTCGCTCGGCGAGCGAGCTTCGCATCCTGAGTGAACGCGGAGTAGTGCGTTGGTGCGGGCTAGGCAGGAGAGATCGGAGGAGTCGCGCCAAGGGAGGGGTTGAGCGGTGAGCAGACCTTGGGATGAGTGTAGATGGCAGGGCCACCAGGTTTCTCGAGGGTCAGGTTTTATGGGAGCACCAGGGAGCAGAGTGGCGGAAAGGAAGGGGGTCGGGGCAAGGCCAAGCAGGCGGAGGATGGCTCGGCGGACAAAGAGGTGAAAGCAGACGAAGTGGGATAGAGGATTTCCAGGAAGACCGAAGGCGAGAGTGCTGCCTTTTTGGGCAAGAATGAGAGGCTTTCCTGGGCGGATGGAAACGGTGCGAAAGAGAATATTGAATCCCAGCTCCTGTAAGACTGAGAAGGCGTGATCATGATCGCCAACACTGGAGGCTCCGCTGAGGAGAAGAATATCAGGAGAGAGGTTGAGGCACTGCTCTATAGACTGAGTGAAGAGTTCTCGGGTATCACCGACGCGTTTTTGCCAAACGAGATCGGTTGAGTAGGAGGCTAGGAGAGAGCGGATTAAGATCGAGTTACTATCGCGGATTTGACCTAAAGCAGGTTCTTTGTCGGGGTCGACCAACTCTGCGCCAGTGGCCAGATGGGCCACGCGGGGAAGTCGGGACACTTTGGGTTGAGTAATGCCGATTGAGGCGAGGAGGCTGATAGAGCCAGGTTGAAGAATGTGGGGTGGAGAAAGGAGGGTATCCCCTTTTTTGTTATGAGACCCTCTTGAGCGGACGAGGTTTGGATTTGGTTCTTTTAGAAGTTCAATCAAGCCAGATTCGGTAAGTCGAGTATCCTCCTGCATGATCAGGGCGGCTTGAGCGGGTAGGGAGGAGCCGGTCAAGATACGAACGGCCGAGCCTAAAGGAGGAAGAGGGGGAGTGGGTTGACCTGGCGGATGGGCGGAAAGTAGTTTGACCCTTCCTTTGCTTTGATCCGAGTGAACGAGGTAACCATCGATACTCGAGCGATCGATGGGAGGTTGGTCTTCGGGGGATATGGCAGGTTCGCGTAGAACCCGGTGGAGGGCATTTTCGAGCGGAATCGATTCAGCCTCGAGTGGGGTGGGGAGGAGAGAATCGATTTGAGCTAAAGCTTGGTCGACGGTGATCATGGGGAGGGTTTGGTTTTCCAGATGGGGACATCTTGTTTTAGGCGATCGAGAAAGTGAGTAAGCAGTGCAAATGCCTCGGCACGGTGTGGGGCGAGTACGCGGATCCAGAGAGACGTTTCCCCGACGTGGATATGACCGAGGCGGTGGAGGACATCGACAGCGGAGCAGGGATATGGGAGGGAAAGCTGGCGAAGAATGTCGCGGATAAGAGTTTCAGCCATGGGATGGTAGGCTTCGTAAAAGAGGGAGGTGATAGGCTGGTTCTGTTCCACATTCCGAACGACCCCAGAAAAAGTTACGACGGCACCCGAAGTGGAATCGGCAATATCGGGCAAGGGTGTAATGGGATCGGGAGAGAGTCGGACGAAGACCTTCATTCAACCTCCAGAGACGGGTGGAAGAAGGGCGACCTCGTCGTCGGGATGAAAGGTTTCTCCAAGTTGAAGGAAGTGGCTATTTTTGCTGAGTCGGCAGGCGGATTGGAGAGGGAGGAGGGCAGGGTGTCGATGGATGAGGAGATGCCAGAGCTTTTCTGCGGTAAGAGATTCGGTGGTGTGAAAAGTTTCTTCGGCCAGCCCGACGGCGAGGCGGGTTTGGGCGAAATAAAGAATGCGCATGGCTCAGCCTCCCAGAGCGGTCATAGGGCGAGAGGGTTCGTATCCAGTAGAGAACTCATGATCCTTGGGTTTATTGGCGATCGCTTCACGGAGAAGCTCTTCTGGGGAGTGAGAGCCTTGGCGGAGAGCGGTACGCAAGTCGATCTCTCCATGGCGACCTAGACAGGGGCGGAGTTTGCCATCGGCGGTCAGGCGGATTTTATTGCAGGAGGCGCAGAAGTCGGGAGTGGTCAGGGCACCGATGAAGCCAACGATCGCCCCAGAAACCTTGTCCTCAAAGTAACGGGCTGGACCTTGACCTCCTGAGTAGTCGGGCTTGGGAATCAGAGTTTCAGACCCACCAAGAAACTCTTGCGCATCTTGGATGGAGAGGAAGAGGTCTTGGCCGTGCTGAGGTGAAAGAGTTAGGGGCATGAGTTCGATAAAGCGGATGGGGACATGGTGTTCTGCGGCGAAGTGGACAAGGGGACGAAGTTCCTGCTGATTCAATCCACGCAGGAGCACACAATTGATTTTGATTTGGGTGAAACCAGCATCGAGAGCAGCGCGGAAACCTGCAAAGAAGTCGTCGAAGGAGCCGCCGGTAATTTTTCGATAGAGCTCGGGTTGAAGGGCATCGAGGCTGAGGTTAACCGAATCGATCCCAGCTTGCTGAAGTTGACGGGCGATGGGGGCGAGGCGAGTTCCGTTGGTCGATAAGGAAAGTGATGTGAGATGGGGAAGGGTGCGGAGGCTGCGAGTTATTTCAAGAAGGTCTGGACGGAGGAGGGGCTCTCCGCCTGTCAGGCGAATATGTTCGAATCCAAGGCGAGTGGCAGCGGTGATAATCTGAATTAGCTCGAGGGTCGAGAGGTGATCGGGTTGTGGGGACCAACCGTGGTAGGCGGCGGGGCGGCAGTAGAGACAGCGTTCGTTGCACTGATCGGTGAGAGAAACACGCAGGTAGTTTATTTTCCTACCGAGGGGGTCAAGAAGAGCGGGAGGCATGGTATTAGATCGGGTTTCGGGTGGTAAAAAACTCGTAATCTTCGTTAAAACCTCCTTCGCCTTGGCCTAGATGTTCAAAGCTTTCAACAAACTCTACGCTCTGTACCCATTTGACTGATTTAAAGCCGAGCTCGAGTTCATTGCGAAGTCGTAGCGGGGCGCCATGGCATTCGGGCAGATCCTTACCGTTCATTTCGTAGGCCAAGATGGTTTGGTCGTGTTGCATGTGTTCAATCTTATGGACGTCGTAGTAGAGGCCATGACCTTTTCCCGAGCCATGGGCAAAAGAGTAGAAGACAACATAGCGGGCGTTGGGGTGAGGATGGACTAGGGCCATGATGTCCTTCATTCGGACGCCGCCCCATTTCGCGATTCCGGTCCATCCTTGGATGCAGTAGTTGGAGGTGATCTGTTCGAAATGAGGCATGGCGCGCAGTTGGGCTAAAGAAATCTGCTTCGGTTTTTCGACTAAGCCACCGACATTGAGTTGGTAGTTCCGAAATCCCTCAGCCAGAAGTTTTTTGTACTCATCAGAAACAGGGGCGGTGCCATTCACCCAGTGGTAGGTGGAGATATCTTTTTCCTGGTAGTTTGCCACCGGACGAAGCTTTTCAAGTCCATCCAGGAGCCACCCGATGATCCAGCGTCCGATGTGTTGAATTTTTCTTGGATATTTAAGGGTGAGGGGAGTCGCCGCCATCCAGGCAACCGCGGTGAATCCCATGATCAAGGCAAAGACAAAAAAACCAGTCCATGAGCTATCGTCGGTTCCTCGAGTCATGTGATTGAGGTTATTTAGAGCGTCGGTAGCAAAGACCATGACGACGTGACCTGCGATAAATAGAAGGAAGTAGCCGAGGACAAGGAAGTGGAGAGAGCGTGCGACTTGGCGGTTGAGGAATCCGGTGGCGAGGTGGAGGCGGGCGGCGATGGCGGGGGACTGCATCACTCCGGTGATGAGGGCGAGGGGGGAAGCGATAAAGACGGTAGTAAAGTAAGCGAGAAGTTGCAGGCCATTGTACTGGAGCCAGCCGCTGGGTGGTGGGAAATCGAGGGAGAGATACTGGATGGCGGTGGAGATGGTATGAGGGATGACATCGAAAGAAACGGGAACGATGCGTCTCCATTGCCCCGTGGAGAAAAGAAGAACGTAGACGGCGATTCCATTAGCAAGCCAGAGGGTATCAAAAACGAAGTGCCACCAGCGGGCTAGGCCGATGGAGTGTCGAATACCTGGTAGGCCCAGCCAGCCTGGGAGGGCTACGGTATCCTCTTTGGCGTGATATTCTCGGTCGAGAGGAACGGGGCCGAGAAGTCGGAACCATTCTGAACCCGGGGTGCATCCGGGGTTAAGATAGAGGCGTGGGTGATCGGCCAAGATTTGGATTCCTGAGCGGATCATGAAAAGGAGAAGAAAAAAATTGAGCCAGTGGCAGGCGCGGAGCCAGAGGGGAAAGCCGTCGGCTAGTGGGGGGGCGAAAGAGCCGGTGCCAGGGTAGGTGGCGATAAATTGTTGAATGAGGGGGAGAGTGCGGAGAAATCGGGCAGTAAAGACGGCGAGGATGGCACCGATGACCCCGAGTGGTATGAGAAAGAGGAGGGATTGGCGGGTGGTGACCCACCAAGGGCCGATGCGGATTTCGGGAAAGCGGGCCATAACTTGAGGGATGCCTCCCGCGAATTCTTTGAGGTCGATGGAATCGCCAGCGGTGCGGGTTAATTCATCGGCGAAAGTGTGCTTCATTCAAAGAAAAGGATGGGAAAAGTTGGCGGGGAGGTCGAGGCGGATCTAGGGAGATTCGAGTGGAGCGTTTTGGGTGTAGTGGCGACCTTTCCAAGGAAGACGGCCACGGAGAGATTGGAGCCAGGAGTTGAGGGCGATGGCGACAACCAGAAGTTGGCCGAAGGGGTGGAGGATAGCGCCGAGGTAACTTTGGCGGAAGCGGTGGGCGAGAGCGAAGCGAAGTGAAAGGAGAATGGCAATTTCGGTCCAAACCAGAGGGCCGTTAGCTGGAGTGAGGAGAAGATAGAAGGGGGTTAGAAAGAGGAGAACTTGGATTGATTGAAAGATAAGGAAGGCGGGAAAATTTCCGTCAAAGCTGGGATAGAGATTTTTGGTGAAGCCTTCCCAGACTTCGGAAAAGCGGTTGTACATTCGGCAGCGGACGAGCGCGATGGAGTGTCCTGGATTGGTACCGTCGAGGTTGAGGACCTTGAATCCTGCCTGACGCATGTTACGGGCGATGGAGATATCTTCGACCATGTGATTGCGAACCGATTCGTGGCCATGGATTTTGTCGTAGGCGGTGCGCCGAAAGAGAACGAACTGGCCGTTGGCAGCGCCGAAACAGCGGAGGCGACCTGGGGCCCAGTGAGGGAGGTAGAAAAGAATAAAAAGGTGAACGAATGGAATGACGAGTTTTTCGCTCCAGCTGAGAGATTCGAGGTACGGCCAAAGGGATAGGAGATCGGCTCGCTGTTCGTGAGCAGTGGAGACGGATTGGGAGATCGTGCGATCGGAGAAGCGGGTGTCGGCATCGACAAAAAGGAGGAATTCGCCTTGGGCTTCTTTGGAGAGTTGGTGGCAGGCCCAGGATTTGCCAGTCCAACCTTTGCGGAGGGGTTGACCTGTGAGGAGGCGGATGCGGGGGTCTCCTTGGGCTCGACGCTGGATGAGGGCGGCGGTGCTGTCGGTGGAGTGGTCGTCGAGAATAAGAATTTCCATATTTGGGTAGTCGCTGTCGGCTATGGTGCTGATGCATGGGGCAAGGCGGTGCTCCTCGTTGCGGGCAGGAATAAGAACTGAGATGCGGGGCGGAGGATGGATAACCGTATTCATCGGGGGAAATCGGAAGACCCTAAGATTCAGCAGGTAATTAAGGGTGATGAGAATAAAACCGCCTAAAATAAGGATATGAAGAAGTTTTACTGATAGCACAGCCATCACTCTAACCAGCAGGGGACAAGCGAAGGAAGTCTATCGTTGGTGTGAGTTGGCATTGAGAACCAACTTATTATGCATTATAAGTTAAATATATATAGTGCTTATCTACAATTACTTATACTACTTTATAACGAAATTACTTGCCTAGGCGAGGGATTTTGGGCATGGTTCTGTGAATACATTATGAATAAATTCTGGAAAAACCTTAACTGCTTGGCGTCGGATCACCCTCTTCCGCCGGCTTTGGTCTCAATTTTTAAAAGTGCCTTAGGGGAGGACGCAACCTCCTTGAAGTACCTAACCTTTGTTTTATCTCCCCATGGCCCTGGGGGGCAGATCGATCGTGATGTGCTTGAGGAAAACTTCAATATGGTGGACACGGCCAGAAAGTACCATTTGTCCCTGCCTGAAGTGCAGAAGGCGATCCAGATGTTTGTCGAGCGTCGCGCGATTCCGATTCGTGAAGGAGCACCCACCAAAGAGGTGGGCGGGTTGAACGGGCGGAACGGAAACGGCTATGTGGCGGCTCGGCGTGAACCGCCTCCCTTGGGACCTTATCCGGTTTGTGGTGCAACGATTTCCCGCTTGGACTCGCGTCGGAGTGATGGTGGCGAGGTTGTGGAGGTGGGTGAAGGTTACGCAATGGTTTACTGGGCAAAGGCTCAGAAAAAGACCAAGGTTTCCATTTCTCGATTGCGGGATGTCCGTCTTTTCAAGGTAAAGTCGCCCGCAGGTGAAAACGATAGCAATGGAGCCAAAGGAAAGCGGAATGGGCATAGTTCGAGCAAGGGCAAGGGCAATGGTTTGATCACTAAAGTGCGGGCCCGCTCCACTGGTAAGTCGGTTGTCCGACTCGGTGGCAAAAAGCACAGCTAAGGCGATGCCGGGCGTGTCCCCGGAACCCTGGCTTTCTAGTCAACGTCTCTACCCAGCGTACGTTTGGGCAGATGTCTTTCAGCGAAATGCTCCTGTGGAGATTGATCTAGGAGCAGGCGACGGCGTCTACGCAGAGGCCAGAGCGAGGCGAGAGCCAGAGAGAGATTTCATTGCGGTGGAAAGGCTCTTAGGTCGGGCCACTAAAATAGCGAAGAAGGCGGTGCGTCACGGGTTGACCAATCTCAAGGTGTTGAGGATCGAGTCGTGGTACTTTATTAAAAATCTTTGTCAGGCGGGAACTCTTGATGCGATCACCTTGCGTTACCCTGATCCTTGGCCCAAGCGCAGGCACCATGGGAATCGGATATTGAACAAGGAATTTGCGCAAGACGCCTCGAAGGCAGTTCGAGTTGGGGGGCTTTTAAAGTTAACCACAGATGATCTCGATTATTTTGAATGGGCAAAAAAGGAGGTGGCGCACTGCGTCTCATGGCAAGTCGAGGAGTCGTGGAGCGGCGAGGGAGAACCCACTAGCGAGTTTGAAGAGTTATTTGCGCAAGAGGGACGACATGTTTACCGAAAGGCGTGGAGAAGATTATGAGTAAAGTTAAAAACTTGATTAATCGTATTTTTGCAAATATTCTTCTCGTGTGAGTCTATTCCGGTTGGGGGCGATCCTCCTACTTATGGTCGTTGGTGTTTTTGCAACTAATATAGAAGAAGAGCCCTATTCTTTCGCCTTAGTACGAAAGGCTGAGTCGGGCGAGGCAAAAGCCCAGTGTAATTTAGGTTATCTTTTGCATTTAGGAAAAGGGGTTGCAAGAAATGATAAAGAAGCGGTGCGGTGGATGCAAAAATCAGCTGCTGCAGGATTTGCTTTGGCTGAAAATAATCTCGGTTGGGCCTATCATGAGGGTTACGGGGTTTCTCGAGATTATGATGAGGCGATTCATTGGTGGAAGCTCTCGGCCGCTCAGGGATGTCTCCTAGCAGAAAATAACTTAGGCTGGGCCTACTATAGTGGGAACGGGACTCCACAAGACTATGAGGAAGCGATGAGATGGTTTCGAAAAGCCGCAGAGGCTGGAGACGCGAGTGCAGAGAATAATCTAGGTTGGGCTTATCATGAAGGAAAAGGCGTTCCACAAGAATATGATAAGGCGATGTTTTGGTATCATAAATCCGCTGACCATTTTAATCCCCGTGGAGAGGTCGGGGTGGGAGAGCTTTACTTGCATGGACTGGGAGTTCCCAGGGATAAGGCCGAAGCGGATAAGTGGTATCGAAGGGCAATCCAGCACGGACTCTTGCTGGCTAAGCGGAAGACTCTGGAAGAGCTGGAAGCTGAGTCGATTCAACAATTCGAAGGGGAGGAAAGTAAACTGGAGAGTAATGTTGAGGAAAGCCACTTCGATTGAAAATAGCCCACGTCAGGCGAGGGTTATTTCGAGACTAGCAACTGCTGAGTCGCTGGACTTTTTCGCCTAAAAAAAGATCCTTGGCGGCGAGAAGGCGAGCGAGTGTGTCTTGAGGATCTGGGCAGTTACGAAGGGAGGGCAGGATTTCTTCGCGAGTTAGATTCCCCAAGGGCTGACCTGCGAACCAGTGGCCGCCTTGCCCTAAAAGATTGTAGCGCATCCGGCCGTAGTCGGTCAGGTCGAAGGCGATGGCCAAGTTATAGAGACGGAGAATCTCGCGAAAATTAGCCTCTTTGGGGGCGTCGGGCCACGAGGGAAGACCTAAATCCCATGTTTTCCTCCAGCGTTCGGGGAGGGCTGTTTCCCACTGTTTGTGCAGCTTTTCTTCGATTGGGGGGAGAAGAGTTTCTGCGTCTTGGACTCTTGAAATAGCCGCGACATGTTCGTCGAAATCTGAGGGGCGGGCGGCTCCAATGGAGAGGGTGTGGATATCCTGGTTCCGAAGGCAAAAGAGTGCGTTGAAGGCCATTGGAGTAAGCGGCTGGGTAAGGTCCGCGAGTTTCTTTGGGGCGGTGTAAAGCATGCCACCCTTGTCATTGGGGCTGATGATAAAGACTCCCATGTCGTTCTTCTTTGCAGCGGCAAGTGAGGGGGTGTGCTCTTGAAAAATGTAGTACCAGTGAAGGTTCACGTAATCGAAGCGCCCAGAGGCGCAGATTTCTTCGACGAGTTCAGGCGAACCGTGGGTTGAGAAACCAACCCAGCGACAGAGGCCCTGTTTTTGCCACTGGCGGGCAAGATCGAGGCACCCTCCAGGTCGTAGCGACCAATCGAGAATCTCTTGATTATTGATGCCGTGAAGTGAGAAGAGGTCGACGAATGGAAGGCCGAGTCGGCTCAGCGAAGTTCGAAAGATCTTTTCGAACTCAATGGGATCGGCTTGAGGGGAGGCCTTGGTCTGGAGAATAAATTGATCGCGGGGAATGTTCTGGAGAACGGGTGCAAGTTGGGCCTCGGAAGTTCCGTAGCCTCGAGCGGTTTCGATATGGTTGATGCCGAGCTCGAGTGCGCGGTGAATCGTGGCGGCAAGGTTGGCCTGATTATCGGCTGGAATAGGCAGAGGAGGTTCTTCGGTCCAACGGTGTTGGAAGCGCATTCCTCCGCAGGTGAGTAGTGGCATGGGCAGGCCGGTACGCCCGAAGCGGCGGGTAGGGATCACTCGCCAGGAAAATCTAGTAGGGCGTAAAACTTGAGGCCAAGGCTCTCGAGTTTTTTGCGACCTCCGAGATCGGGTAGATCGACGAGGAAAGAGCCTGCCTCCACGATGGCGCCTAAAGAACGAAGCAGAAGGATGGCCGCTTCGGCCGAGCCGCCGGTAGCGACAAGATCATCGACTAAAAGAACTCGTTGGCCTGGGGATACGCAATCTTGGTGAAGCTCGAGGGTGCCTGAACCGTATTCGAGCGCATATTCACGGCTGACCGATTTGGCGGGAAGCTTTCCGGGCTTACGGATAGGGATAAAACCTGCTCCAAGAAGGTGGGCGACAATTCCGCCTAGAATAAATCCACGGGCTTCGATGCCTGCGACGAATTGAGGTGGATTATTTAGAAAAGGTGCTGCCATCCGTTGGCAGGCTTCTCGGAGAGCCAGAGGATGGCCGAGAAGTGGAGTAATATCACGGAACATGATTCCTTTTTTCGGGTAGTCGGGAACGGTGCGGATGTGAGATAGAAGAGGATCAGGGTTCATAAGTTTGGAGACTCGCCTAGAGTAGGTGGGTGTGCAAGGTTGCGCGGGGGTGGGAATCGTGGCTCGACAGCGCCACCCTCTTTCTCGATATTAGTCTGATGAGCGTACAAATTCACACAGCAAAACAAGGCAACGGAACGGTCGTGCAATTTCATGGGCGGGTGGACGCGACGAGTGCTCCTTCAGTGGAACAGGCCTTAGTTGCGGTGATTGATCAAGGGGAGAAGCGCTTAATCATCGATTGCTCTGCATTGGAATTTATTAGCAGTGCTGGATTGCGGTCCCTTTTGCTGGCGGTGAAGAAGATGAAGGCTGCGGGTGGAACGATTGGCCTGGCGGCTCTTCAGCCGAACGTAAAGGAAGTTTTTGATATCAGTGGTTTCTCGGCTCTCTTTACGATTCATAGCACGACGGCAGAAGCGTTGGCCTAAGTCGGATCGCTCTGGCCCCCTTAGAGGGCTGGTAGTTTAGGGGAGGTTAAGGGGTAGTGGCGGGCGTCTCTTTCGACTTACGAAGAAGAAGAATATTGCGGTCTCCTTCTCGTCGATACTTGGTTTCATCCATCATCTTTTTGACTAAGTGAATTCCAAGTCCTCCGAGCTGGCGCTCTTCCACAGGGGTTTCGAAGTCGGGTTCATCGATCTCGAGTGGGTTAAATTCTCTGCCACGATCTTCGAATTCCATTTCAATCTGCTCTTCGATGCGACGAAAGGTGATGTGAATTGGGTGGACGCCCTGCTCATCAAATCCGTATTTGATAATATTGGTAAGAATTTCCTCGATCGAGACAAGTAGGTGGTAGCGGAGGCGACCATTAATTTCATGTTGGGTAGCGAAGCTTTCAAAGATCGAGTTTACCCGTAGAAGATCCTCGATGCGGTTTTTGACCGTGAGTTTGATTTCGGGGTGTTTCATACGGAGGAGAGGAGGAGGGTTTGTAGTCCCGCTAAGCGGAATATGTGAGCTACATCGGGCACGACCCTTTCAACACCGAAATCATGTCCTGATGCCTTGGCGAGTTTGGAGGCGTCGATACAAAGGTGGACAAAAGCCGAGGCGGCATAAGGTACTGCGCTGATTTCAAAGCGGACTGGGCCCGAGTGGGTAGTGATGAGTTGGCGGATTGGGAGGCGGATTTCGCTGACATGGGCTGCATCCATCCGTCCATGCATAAAGATACGCAGAGTGCGGTTGACGACCTCGTGAGTGAATTGGGGTCCTGGACCGCCTTCGATGAGATGATCCATTCCAGTGAGGGCGAAGACCCGACGTAGATCGGAGGAGCAGTTCGTGATACGAAAAGTTGCGTGGCGGCGTTGCAGTTCACGGGCGGCCTCAAAGATGAGCCGAAGGACAGCGGAACCGATGTAGGTCACATTTTGAAAATCACAATTGAGGTTGGTGGGTTGGTGGTCGATCTCGGCGCGAATGGGTTGTTTGAGTTCCGCGCTGGCAACGGTATCGAGGCGTCCTGAGAAGGTGAGGACTGTTCCAGTGCCGTCTCTTTTGGCCTGCATAAACTGCATAGCAAGATTATGACTGGAGAGGGTCGGAGGGGCAAACTCGGACTACGGTCGGTTTTTAGTCTCGGAGAATGCGGGCGAGGTAGTCTGCGGCACCTAGTGTGGGTGGTTGGGCAAAGAACTCTGCGGTGGGACCAAGCCATTCGAGCTGGTGGTTGCGCAAGAAGGCGACGGTTCCACCTGTGCGCCGAGCGAAGCCAGTGGCATGGGTGGCTAAAACGAGAGTGCGCCCCTCCCGCTGGACATCAGAGAGGGCGTCGAGAACTTCGGCAGTCATTTCGGGATCAAGGGCAGAGGTGGGCTCATCCAAAAAAAGAATTTCAGGTTCATGTCCCAAAGCGCGCGCCAGAGCGATGCGTTGTCTTTGGCCTCCAGAAAGTTCGGCGGGTTTTTTGTGGGCGTGAGGTAGGAGCTGGAATCTGGTCAGAAGAGATTGGGCACGATCCCTTGCTTCGGCAGCAGACTGATGGTGGGCGTAGCGCAGAGGTAGAGTGATGTTCTCCTCAGCGGTCAGGTGGGGGAAGAGATTGCCTTCTTGGAAAACGAACCCGAGTCGACGTCGGTATTCGCGGAGAGTGGCTTCGTGCGGGGGAAGAGGTATACCATCGACCTGAATAGAACCTTCGTCGGCAATTTCTAGTCCAGCAAGAAGACGGAGGAGAGTCGACTTTCCGCCTCCTGAGGGGCCGAGCAGAAGGAGTGGAGAACCAAGGGGAAGGGTGAGGGTGATCTGGCGTACGGCCCAGAGGTCTCCGTAGCGTTTTCCAGCTTGGATCGACTTAATTTGCATAGGCCAACGATTTCTCCCAGCGCCGGGTGAAGAATGCTAGCGGTGCGGTGAGGACGAGATAGGCGAGAGCGAGGGGAAGATAGGATTCGAGAGTGCCGTAAGTGAAGGCATTAATTTCTTGGGCTACGTGAGTGACTTCAGTGACGGCGATGACGGAGAGGAGGGAGGAGTCTTTGAGTAGAGAAGCGGTCTGTCCTGCTAGCGCTGGCAGAGAGTTGCGGAGCCCTAGGGGAGTGATGATGTGACGGAAGGTGCAGGCGGGAGTCAGGCCAATGGCGCGAGAGGAGGTGATGAGAGATTGGGGGATGGAGAGCCAAGCCCCGCGAAAAATCTCGGAAAAGTAGGCGGCTTCGAAAAGAGCAAGAATGAGAGTACCCGCAAGCAGTCGATTTTGTAATCCGAGGGCTGAGCCTACGATGTAAAATAGAACGAGGATTTGAACGAGAAGGGGGGTGCCTCGGATGAGTTCGACCAGAAGAGTGCAAAACTGACGGATGGGGAGCCAACCTGCGATCCGTTCTGTGGCGAGGACGAGGCCTAGGGGGATGGAAAGGAGGAGGGTAGCGGAGCCGAGGAGGAGGGTGGTGCACCAGCCATAAAAAAACTTTTCACGGTAGGCCCAGACGGCGTCCCAGCGCCACTCCCAGTGGAGGGATTGGAAGGCGATGGCGAAGAATCCTCCCAAAAGAGATAGTACTAAGAATAGGGAGAGTGCAGTGAGGAGGGGATGGGGGCGGAGAGTTTTCAAGGAGTAGAAGAAAAGATAAAGGGAATGCCCGCCTGACGAAATAGGGCTTCCTCGGCTGCGAGATAGCGAGAGGATAACTTTTGGAATCCGCCTTGCTGATGAAAGGACTCGAGGAAGGCGTTGACCTGGCGAAGGAGGACGGCGTCGGAGGAACGAAGGCCGAGGGCCCAGTTCTCCTCTTGGATGGACGAGAGGAGGGCTTGGGTGGAGTCGGGATAGCGTTGATGGGCGCGGGCGACGGAGAGTTGATCGTAAAGGAATGCGTCGGCTTTGCCTTGGCTGATTTCGAGGTAGGCGGCGGCATCTTTATCAACGACAAGTTTTTTTGCTTTAGGGAAAAGTCGTTCCGCGGCGAGGTGACCACTAGTGCCGCGCTTGGTCACGAGAGTACGGTCGGGGCGGTTGAGGTCATCGGCCTTAAGGAGGGTGGAGTCTTTACGGGTGAGAAGGGCGAGACCGATTCGGGCATAGGGTTGGGAGAAGCTGATGACCTTGGATCGTTCGGGGGTGACGGTGAGGGAGGAGAGAATCAGATCGATCTTTTTTGTGAGGAGAGCGGGGATGAGTCCGTCGAAGGAGATGTTTTCGATTTGAAGAGGACGATGTAATGAGTCGGCGAGTTTTTGGGCAAGCTCGACGCTAAGGCCCGAAGGTTTTCCGCTGGCGTCGGTCATTTCGAAGGGAGGATAGTTGAGTTCCATCCCGACAATCAGAGGCAGGCCGGCACCAGGGCTAGGCTTAGGGGAGCAACCAACGAGCAAAAGGGCGAGCGAGAGGACGAGTGAGATCAAGCGCGGGAGGCGTCGACGTATTTTTTATTCATTTCCCGCATCCGCCGACTGAGAACCGTGGCTAGGCCGATGAGAAGCATTCCACCTAGTTGGTGATTATTGTTCATGAGAAACTCGAGTTGGGGCCAGGAAATGGCCCAGACGACAGAGGACTGAGTGGGGAAAATGCTGGCGGAGGTGGGTCCTGGGTCGAAAACAGATATTTCGCCGAAGGTGTCGCCGGGTTGGAGTTTGGCGAGTTCGACCTCGGAGGTTTGGCCTTGGCGGCGGACGGAAAGTTCACCTGAGACGAGGATAAACATGCGACCGAGTTCGGCGCCTTCGTCGACGAGATTGTGGGGAGGTTCGACCGAGACGAACTCGCCGTATCCTGCGAGGGCAGAGCGGGCCTCTTCAGAAAAGTTTGCGGTGATCCCTGAGGCGGGCAGGGCAGCGTGGGCAAGAGGGTCGGACATTGAGAAGAATTAAAGGGCAGAAGGGAGGCGGGGTCAATTCGAAGGGAAAAAGTTTACTGGTTGGTGGATCATTTTGGCGGAACGGGTGTTGGATCGGGTTTAGGTTGAGTGGCGGGGGTGGTCGGAACAAGGGGAATGAGTTTGGGGCGTTCTTTCTGGAGATTGGCGGGAGTGGAAGCTGTCTTTCCCTGGAGAGGGGCGGAGCGCATGTAAGAAGGTAGGGTGCTTGGGGCGGGGTCGACGTTGGCGATCCAGGTGCTACGACGCACCGATTCAGGTTTTACGGTGCCGTCGAGGTTCAGTTGGAACTGAACGACCGAGTCCATGCCGACGCGGGTGGCTTGCCGTCGGTCGAAGCCATCGATCTCCCAAGAGGCTTTATCAAACGCATCGCGGCCTGCATCTTTTTTCCAGATGGTTCCGTAGGTATCTTTTCGCCACTCGTTTCCGTCGCTGTCGCATTTCCAGAAAGTGGATTCTTTGGGGGTGGAAAAGTTATAAAGATTGCGGCCGAACTGGTGGGAGGTGGTGGAGGTGCGAGGATCATCTTCGCGGAGGAGTTCTCCAGCGAGGGTGGGGAGGCAGAAAAGACCAAGAACAGAACCAGAGAGGAAAAACCTGTTCATAGGTAAATCGTAGGTTCGGGTTGGGGCGGTACAATGCGTAAGCTTGAGGTGAGGGAGGGTAAGGGTAGGGTAGAAAGCGGACGGGTGGCAGAGCGGTTTAATGTACCTGACTCGAAATCAGGAGTAGGGGTAACCCTACCGTGGGTTCAAATCCCACCCCGTCCGCGTTGTTAAACAACGATTTACAAAGAAAAAAATTGCTTCGTGACAGATTCGTGACAGCTTTGGGGTTGTGACGACCACCAAATCCGAAGATTCCGGTTCAATTCAGATCTCCAGTGGAGCCGTTTCCGCACGCATCTTTTCGGATAAAGACGGGTGGTACACGTTGGCCTGGTATCTCGGGATGGAACGGAAACGAAAAAGGTTTTCCACCATGTCGGCTGCACGTGAAGAGGGTCGCAGAATTTTAATGAATCTCAGTCGTGGTCGTTTGGATGCGGCTTCCGCTCCGATGACCGACATCGAACAGCTTGCCTCCGCCAAAAAGATTTTAGCCAATCTCGATGTGACGATGGAAACGGTCGCGTATCAGTACGCCCAAGCCAAAGGGTTGGTGGGAGATCGCGATTTGGTGGAGTACATCCGGGCCCATGTGAAGCGTGAGGACAATCTGAAACCTTGGACGATACCGGAGGCTCTTGATCAACTTTTGGATGAAAAGGGGAAGTTAAATCGTCCGATCGATTATCTGTCCGAGATCCGAAAAATGTTAAGGCCCTTCGTGGAGTTTTATTCCGGTCCGGTGATCACTCTGACCCGTGACGATGTGGAGCGCTACATCAGCCGTGGGTTCAACCGAAACGGGAAGCTGGAGAAGATCAAACTCCTGCTCAACTTCTGCCGTGGCAAAGCACTTCCAAGAAATGAGTCCACCGTTGCCGATGACATTCCCAAGGAAGTGATCTTCAAACCACGTGAGACGGAGATCTTCACTCCGGCTGAGGCGAAGAAGATTCTGGATGCTGCAAGACCGGACGAAGTTCTTTGTATTGCACTAGGTCTTTTTGCTGGGGTGAGGACGGAGGAGATTGCTAGGATGGACTGGAAGGATATTCGTTTAAGTCGTCGCCAAGACGAGTCGGTCGTTGAAATCACCAAGGTGGTGGCCAAAAAGCGCCTACACCGCCGTTTAATACCGATTTTACCCCCTTTGCGTGCCTACTTGCAGAAGTTTAAACCACCCACGTCGGGGAAAATCAGTCCGGTGAAGACTCTTTCGGATCGTTTTGAGTACTTGGCCAAAAGGGTAGGGATCGAATGGAAACACAATGGCATGAGGCACAGCTTTGGTTCCTATCGCTTGGCAGCCCTTCAAAACATCCATCAACTCAAAGAGGAGATGGGAAACAGTGAGGCGATGATCCGGCAGCATTATCAGAAGACGGTGACTCGGGCGGAAGCGACCAAGTTTTGGGCGATTCGGCCTGGTTGAGGAATTTCAGGGTAATTCCGGGCCTTTTTTGAATAATCCTAACCCAGAACAAATCGCGTAGTACCCCCGACGCCGGTCGGGGCAGGCCGATTTCTGTAGGAAATAGTTGGAAAAGATTACGTTCCGAATCGAATGGGATTAATTTCAAATAATTCAAATCAATTTATCTCGTTCTCCTAGAGCAATTATTTTACGAAGCCCCTTGCATGAAATACCTATTTATTCGAATTAAAGGCCATTAAATAGGCATTAAAGACCCATTTAATAGGCCTTTATTTAAATTTCCCGGTCAATTCCC
>CANIEM010000045.1 GCA_947466515.1 Verrucomicrobia subdivision 6 bacterium
GGGTATCTTTTGAAGTGGCCATTCGGGAGATGGGCGGAGTGCCGACCTTTCTGAGTGCGGCGGAGATTCAGTTGGGGCGGGGAGAGTTGGTGCGAGATACCGCGCGGGTAATGGGTCGGATGGTGCATGGCGCGGTGATTCGGACTTTTGCCCAGGCAGACGTGGCGGAGTTTGCAGAGTTTGCTAAGATTCCAACGATCAATGCCCTGACGGATGATGAGCATCCGTGCCAGATTCTGAGTGATGTCTTTACGATTGAAGAGAAGCGGGGTGCGATTCGGGGTAAGAAAATTGCTTTTATCGGCGATGCGGCCTGCAATGTGCCGCGGTCTCTAACGGAGGCGGCAAAGATCTTCGGTTTTTCCTTAGCTTGCGGAGCTCCGAAGGAGTTTCGGCCTACTAAAACGGGCGATGGGGTGTCGTGGACAGAGGATCCTGAAGAAGCGGCTTCGGGAGCAGATGTGCTCTACACGGATGTGTGGGTTTCGATGGGCAAAGAGGCGGAGGCAGAAATGCGGGAAAAAGTTTTCGCTCCGTATCAGATCAATCAGAAGTTGGTGGCCAAGGCCAAGAAAGATGCTTTGGTGTTGCACTGTCTGCCCGCCTATCGAGGGAAGGAAATCTGCGCGCAACTTTTGGAGGAGCGGGCGCAGGATATTTTTGATCAGGCAGAAAACCGGCTACACACCCAGAAGGGTATCTTGGAATGGATTGTCTCTAAATAATTCCCTGCTAGTAACTTAAGTCTAGCCTCATCGAGGCTCGACCCTTCAAATATTCGAGGTAGGATGCTTGGTATGAGCACAATTTCCACCGCCCCCATTCCTAAAAAGGTAAACTTGCGGACTCCTGAGGTGATGCAGGCGGTGCAGGCGGAAGTGGAAAAGCATTATCGCAGTTTGGCGGTAGAGTATGTTCGAGCGACGGGGCGGGATTTGGTGGCGGGGGATATGACGGTGGTTTTGGCGAAGGCGTTCGGTTTTTGCTATGGGGTGGAGCGGGCAATTGATCTGGCCTATGCGGCGGCAAAGGTCTTTAAAGACAAACGAATTTTCTTGTTGGGCGAGATTATTCATAACCCTGAAGTGAACGAGCAATTACGAGAGATGAAAATTCAGTCTCTGAAGCGTCATCCTGTGGGGTATGACTTGACAGGATTGACGGCGGAGGATGTGGTGATCGTTCCTGCTTTTGGGGCGGAAGTGGCGGTGATGGATCGGTTGAAAACGATTGGATGTCAGACGGTTGATACGACTTGCGGTGACGTTATGAGCGTGTGGAAGCGGGTTCGCCAGTACAACAAGGAGCGGGTAACTTCGATTATTCACGGAAAATCATCCCACGAGGAGACGATGGCGACGAGTTCGAGAGCCCTAAGCACGGACGGGATGGGTCACTACCTGGTGGTCTATAATTTAGAAGAGACTGATTATGTCTGTGAATATATTCGTAAAGGTGGCGATCGGACGGAGTTCTTGAAGAAGTTTGAGGGTGCACACTCTCCAGGATTTGATCCGGAAAAGCATTTGCAGGCTGTAGGAGTGGCTAATCAGACGACGATGATGCGTGGAGAGACTGAGGAGGTGCAAAGAAGGCTAAAGAAGGCGATTGAGGATCGGTATGGGGAGAAAAAGACGGGTGAGCATTTTAGATTTTTCGACACGATTTGCGGTGCAACCCAAGAACGTCAGGATGCCTTGAGAGATCTTTTGGTAGAACCTCCTGATCTTTTACTGGTGGTGGGTGGGTACAACAGTAGTAACACCACGCATTTGGCGGAAATGGGGGAGGCGAAGTTGCCAACCTACTTCATTCGCAATAGTTCACGAATGATATCGACCGATGAGATTGAGCATTACGACCAGCACGCTCAAAAAGAGAAGAGAACGATGAATTGGTTGCCAAAAGGGAAGGTGAAGATTGGGGTGACGGCAGGGGCTTCTTGCCCAAACAACGTCATTGAGGAGACAATTGCGAAGTTGTTTCAGTTTCGTGGGGTCGACGTAAAGTCGCTGATTCCAGAAACTACCGCTTAATTCTTTTTCTGTAAGACAGCGGCAAGTTTTCCAACCAACCCACCAAAACTCCCATTGGTAAAGATGGCGACGACATCGCCCGATTTCAGGCGGGGAAGGATGTCTTTGAGGATTTCTTCAGGTCCGGGAAGGTAAAAGGATTCGCGACCTGCTTTTCGGATGTCGTCGGCAATTTTCTTTGGATCGAGGCGCATCTGGGGATCGATCTGTTCTTTGCGGGCGATTTCGGTGATGTAGACACCGTCGGCGGCGGAGAGAGATTGAGCGAGCTCGTTTTGGAAAATACCGCGACGGGTGGTGTTAGATCGTGGTTCGAAGAGGGCCCAGAGGCGCCGGCCTGGATATTTAGCCCTGAGGGCTGCGATCGATTCTCGTAGGGCGGAGGGGTGGTGGCCGAAATCATCTACGAGGGTGATTCCGTTAGCTTCTGCGCGGACTTCTAATCGGCGGCGGACACCACGAAATGTGGGAAGAATGGCCGCTAGTTTATCGAGAGGGAGTCCGAGGGTGTGAGCGGCACAGAGGGCCATGGAGGCGTTGTGGACATTGTGCCGACCCGCTAGCTGGAGGTGAAACTCATGGCCGTGGAGCGTAAAGCGACTTCCACTGGCATCCGCTTTGAGAATTTGATAGCGGGCGGCGGCCTGCGGACCTGAACCGACTTCAAGGATTTCGCAAGGGGCGTCTTGGGCGACGGCGAGGGCGTTGGGATCGTCCGCATTGATGAGAGCCAGACCGTTTTGCGGGACTTGCTGAAGGAGTTGGCGAAAAGATTTCTGAATGGCGGCGAGGTCGGGGTAGATGTCGGCGTGGTCGAATTCAACATTATTGAGAATGACGAGTTCGGGAAGGTAGTGGAGGAACTTGCTTCGTTTATCGGCGAAGGAAGTGTCGTACTCGTCTCCTTCGAGAACCCAGAAGGAACCGGTGCCGTGATGGCATCCGCCGGGGAGGTCGAGGGGAACTCCGCCGATGAACCAGCTGGGATGGAGACCTGCTTTTTCAAAAAGGAAAGCAAGCATGGTGGAGGTGGTGGTTTTGCCGTGGGTGCCCGAAACGACAAGGTTGCGTGAGTGATAGAGGAACCAACCGCGGAGGAGTTCGGGGAGGGAGACAAATGGAATGCGGTGGGAGAGGACGGCTTCGAGTTCGGGGTTTCCGCGGGAAAGGGCGTTGCCGACGATGGCGAGATCCGGTTTAGGGGAAAGATTCTTTTCGGCGTAGCCTTCGTGAAAGACGATGCCCCGATCCCGGAGAAAATCGGACATGGGCGGATAGACAGCTTGATCGGATCCGGTGACTTGAAGTCCCAGTTCGCGAAACATTGCAGCGACGGTACCCATGCCACTTCCTGCGATTCCAAGGAAGTGGAGATGTTTAAGCTGGGCTCGGTCTAGCATAGGGCAGACACATCGGATGGCGGAGAGAAGGGGTGGAGTCGAGTAAAAACCCTAGAAGCGAAGGATGATATCCGCTCCAGCGGAGGCTTTTTCTGGATTGATGTTGGCCAACCGAGTAACCGGGGGAGCGGAGGGAGGGATTTGCGCCTCCGAAGGAACAAGGATTCGGGTGTGGGGTGCTAGGAGGGATTCCCATGTGCCAAGGGGGCCGCCCATTTCTGGGTGAAGGAGAGCGGTGCCGCCTTGGGTCAAAATTAGATCGATTTGCAGTCGTCCGGTGGCGGTGAGACCAGTGGCGAGGCGGAGGGCTTCTTCGGCCAGGCGACGTTTCCCGCCAGGTGCAGTTTGACAGAGGATAGCAATTTTTTTCATACGGGATCGAAAGATCGGGTGGGGGAGCAACGTTCGATCAGTTCAGCGAGGAGGCCAGGTCCACCTAAGACGACGTCGAGTTGATAGCTTGGGGCGAACTGTTCGACGGCACGGGGACAAGCGAAGAGGCGCAGACCGCGCGCTACGAGGTCGGGGAGTTGGGGGTGGAGGAGGGAGGTGGCGCCTTCGTGCAAAAAGTAGGCGGAAACTTTTTCCTGGGACTCGAGCAAGGCTGTTGTCTGCTTCAAGAAAAGGGCGGTGGCAGGATGATCTAGTGGCGCGGCTAGAAGATGGAGGTGGTTCATCGGTAAACCAACGATGGCAGGACAGAAGGGTGCAGGGCGGTACCTCTATATTCCAATATGGCGAGAGATCGCCTCTTGGCAGAAACCGTCCAAAGCCAGGCTGTTTTAAACCAAGCCCGCGCGTTTGAGAGTGGCGTAGGCACCATTCTTGTCGATCGTCTTGAGGGCACGGGCGGTGAGACGCACTTGGATATGGCGCCCGAGTTCAGGGACGAAAATGCTCTTGCGGCGCAGATTAGGACGGAAGCGCCGAGGAGTATTAGCGGTGACGTGGGTTCCGATACCGCCTGATTTCTTGGATTTACCACTCCGAATGATTTTACGCCCGAGAGAGGGCACGGCACCGGTGATTTCGCAGCGGCGGCTCATTTGAGGAGAAGGGCATTGCGGGCCCTCTTGATGGCGGTATTGAGTTGGCGATGCAGGCTGGCGGGCATGCCAGTGATCTTACGGGGAAGAATCTTGCCTGTCTCGGTGATAAATTTGCGGAGAAGCTCCACATTGCGGAAATCGATTGCCTCGCCATTGATATCAATCCGCTTCCGAGAAGTGGATCGATTCATCCGACGGGGTTTGCGGCCTTTTTTAATGATCATATTGAATTATTCCTTCGCTTTCGTTTTCTCTTCTTCGTCGGATTCTTCACCACTTTCCTCTTCGGATGATTCGACGCTATCCATGAAAGGCACGGCAGGTTCCCAACGGTTCTTACCTTTGTTTTCCTGTTCAAAGCGGGACTGGCAATCGACGGTAAACCGGGCAAAGGGAATGGCTTCCAATCGCGAAACTGGAATAGCTTGGCCTGACATTTCGCATACCCCGTAGACGTGGGCTTGGATGCGTTTCATGGCTTGTTCGATCTCGTAAAGGGCATCTTGTTCCTGGCTGAGAAGGCTGAGGGCGAAATCCTTTTCGTAGGCGTCGCTACCCGCATCAGCTTGGTGCATGCCGAAAGCGGAACCACCGCCTTCGCCACGCTCGCGGAGACTGTCTTTGGTTACACCTTGGACTTGATCGAGAATATGGTCACGAAGTTCGGCCAATTTTAGGGTCTGCCGCTCTAAAAAGGAGGCGGAGAACTTGGGAGGACGGATGGGCTTGAGATTCTCTTCTAAAGGGCGGAGGAACTTAGCAGGAACTTTAATAGGGAAAGGGGGACCGGAGGGTCTTTTTGCCACAAGGGGAGGGGAGACGGGTTTCTTGCTCTTGCCCTTCGTAGAGGAACGCTTAGGAGCCTTCTTGCGAGAAGCCTTGGACGACTTCTTCGAAGAGGATTTTAAAGCTTTTTTTGATTTAGACTTTGATGCCATGAAATTTCAAACCTAGCGTAGTGCCAAGGGTTTGCCAACCGCAAAAGGGACGGGTTTAGGCAGTTTCGAGATTGAGGTAAGTGGGATGAGAAAGGCCTTGTTCGTAGGATTCTAGCAAGGTCATCCCCTCGGTGGCTTTCATTTTATCGAGTTTAATGGCCTCGTCGACTTGGGCTTTTATTAAGCGAGAGAGCTGAGAGGGTTCGTACTGAACATTGCCGAGAACCCGACCAATAGAGAACCCAGGAATGGTTTCTTCGATATAGAAGCCGTCGGGCTCATCCGCATCGAGGTAAATATGAGCCTCATTGACTGAACCAAAGAGATTGTGGAGATCGCCCATGACATCCTGGTAGGCGCCGAGTAGGAAAAAGCCGAGGAGGTAGGGGTCTTTTCCTAATTCGTGTAAGGGGAGGCTCGATCGGGTTCCGGTACCATCGACGAAGTGGTCAATTTTACCGTCGGAATCGCAGGTGATATCGACCAAACGCCCTTGGTGGATGGGGGCTTCGTGGAGACGTTGGATCGGAACGATAGGGAAGAGTTGCTTGAGAGCCCAGTGATCGATGAGAGATTGAAAAACGCTAAAATTGCAGAGGTACTGTTTGCCGAGCTGTTCCACCAGGATTCGGATTTCCTCGGGGGGCGGGCGGCCGTTGGTGTAAAGGGAGGTTATGCGCTCAGCCAGGTGCCAGAATGAGTCTTCCACGCGGGCTTTGGTCGGAAGATCGAGCAAGCCGAGATCGAAACGGGCTGCGGCCTCCTCTTTGACCGCCATTCCGTCATGGAGGGATTCGCGCCGATTCTTGCGGGTCAGGTTGACGACAAGATCGGAGAGTTGCCGAACAAACTCAGGATCGTGTTCCGTGGCGGGGACAAAGGAGCGTGGGGTTTTGTCGATCGTGCCGAAAACTTCCACAAGGAGTACGGAGTGATGGGCGACGGTGGCCCGCCCGCTTTCACTGACCAGAGTGGGGTGTGGGACTTTTTCCTGGCGACAAACCTCGGCTACGGATCGAACGACATCCCGAGCGTACTCGGCAAGGGTGTAGTTCATCGAACTTTCCGAATCGGAGCGGGATCCGTCATAGTCGATGGCGAGTCCGCCGCCGACATCGAGGTAGGCGGGTTTTAGTCCGAGATGATGGAGTTGGGCATAGAAACGGGTGGCTTCGCGAACGGCTCGACGGAGGGCGAGAATGTCGGGGACTTGGGAACCGACATGGAAATGAAGCATTTGCAAAGCCTCGGGACATCCTTCTTTGCGTAGGTATTCGACCGCTTCGAGGAGTTCACTGGTGGAGAGTCCGAATTTAGCGCTATCGCCACCAGAAAGGGCCCATTTTCCTACGCCGCGCGCCGAGAGTCGAACCCGAACACCGACTAGAAGGTCGACCTGCATGGAGCGAGCGGTTTCGACGGCCAGACGAAGTTCCTCAGGCTTTTCGATGACTAGAATGACTTTTTTGCCAAGTTTACGGCCAAGAAGAGCAGTACGGATGAACTCGGCATCTTTGTAGCCGTTGCAGACGAGGAGACTTTCAGGGTCGCGATGATGAGCGAGGCCAGCGAAGAGTTCTGGTTTGCTTCCGACTTCGAGTCCGAAGTGGTACGGTTCGCCCGCATCGAGAATTTCCTCTACGACTTCGCGCATCTGATTCACCTTGATTGGGAAAACACCACGATAGGCACCTTTATAGCGGGCGGACTTGATGGCATCGGCAAAGGCTTCGTTGATTGCACGAACGCGGTGGCGGAGGAGATCGTGGAAACGAATGAGAAGAGGGTAGTGCAGGCCTTTCTCACGAGCACGGGTGGCAACTTTAACTAGATCAATGCCAGCGCCGTCTGTGGTTTGGGGATGAACCGTCATGTGTCCTGCGGGATTGACGCCGAAATAACCGCTGCCCCAACGAGCAATTCCGTAGGTACGAATTGCTTCGTCGATAGTCCATTTTGTTGCAGGCTCAGCCACGAGAACATTAATAGACGGTTTTGGCATCCCAATGCAACGATTCGTGGAGAGTTGAGCAATCTTGCGAATACAAGGGAGAAAGATAAGCTGATGAGATGAGTGATGGTTCCACCTTAGTTCAAATTCTCGGATTGATGCCTGCCGCCAACGGGATGGCGGTTTTTTTAGGTAATGAGAAAAAGACTTTTAGTATTCATGTGGATCATGGGGTGGGAACTTCGATCGCTCTTTTGTTGAAAGGGGAGAAGAGAGAGAGGCCTTTGACCCACGATTTAATTCATCTTATTTTTCAAGGATTTGGAATCACGGTGGATCGGGTCTTGATTAATGATTTGCGAAATGACACCTATTTTGCACGGTTGACCTTGCGCCAGGTGGGGCCAGGAGGAACCTCGATAACCGAGATTGATGCGCGACCGAGTGATTGTGTGGCGGTGGCGCTAGAAACGCAGAAGCCGATTCACGTGGCCAAAGCGGTCTGGGATAAAGTTTCGGATATGACTCCCTTTTTGCAGGAGTTGAAAAAGAAGTTCGAGACTGGTGAGGAGGGGGAAGAGGGGCAGGCTGGCGGTGAGGCGAAGGGAGAGGGAGAACAACCGCGGGATGGAGGGAAAGGGCCTAGAAAAAAAAGCTAGAGAGGAGTTAGTTTTTGGATGGAATCGGATTTGGGGCAAAGGAGGATGGTAGATTCGTGTCGGTGAGAGTCTTTAGAAATGCGATGATTGCTTTCTTGTCAGCTGGAGCGAGTTGAAGCCCTTCGTTGGGATGTTTGGCAAGGTTGGGGTCGAGGGTGGCGCTTCTTTGCACTCTTGAATCGTAGTGTTCGATGACCTCTTCGAGCGTTTTGAAACGGCCATCGTGCATATAGGGAGCCGTTAGGGCGACGTTACGAAGGGTAGGGGTAGAGAATTTTGCACGGTCGGCGTCCCGACCTGTGACCTTGGCGCGACCTAAATCGGTGGGGGTCACGTCGAGGCCATTATTGTGGAACTGAGAATCGGTGAAGAGCGGGCCTCCGTGGCAGTGGAAGCAGTCGGCTCCGCGTTGGCCCATGCGAGGTTCATACTCGGTCATAAAAAGTTCAGCCCCGCGCTGCTCCTCTGGGGTTAGTTTGACGAGACCAGCTTTGGCGAGGTCGAATTTGGATCGGTAACTGGTCAAGGTCAGGACGAACTGCTCAAGGGCAAGAGAGATTTTCTCTGCGGTAATTTGGGGAGTGCCGAAGGCCTTGGTGAAGAGGGGCGGGTAGGCGGGATCGGAGGATAGTTTTTGAACCACACGGGGAAGCGTTTCGGCCATTTCTGCAGGATCTTGGATGGGTCGGAGGGATTGTTCTCGAAGAGACGGGAGTGCCCCATCCCAATGAAATTCCTTTTTCCAAGCTAGGTTAATTAGAGGCATGGAGTGACGATCACCGAGATCCCCATCTACGCCTACGCTGAAGCGACGGGAGTCGGAAAATCCTTTGGTGGAGTCATGGCAGGACAAACAGGATTGAGAATTATCTTTTGAGAGAGCGGTTTCGAGGAAGAGTTTTCTGCCTAAGGCGACGCGCTCTTCGGTGAGTGGATTGTCGAGAGGAAGATCTGGCATGGGAAAGGTGGGTGCCATTTGGAAGCGGTAGGGGGTGTATTTCTCGGGGAGATAGAGAGGCTTACGGGCTTGAGCAGAAATGGGCATGGGTACTGAAGAGAGAAAGCGTGCGATGCGAAAAGCCCCAGGGAGGTTCGCGCCCAGATTATCGGCGATGGGATCTTTATCGCGGGAATGAGTGGAGGTACCTGCTTGAGAAATGCTGATGGGGCGAGGGGAGTTGAGGAGCGAGCCGAGATCAAAATCGAGATGGAGCGTAGCGTCGTGGCGGAGATCGAGAGGGGTGGTTAAGTGGATGGGGGTACGACGTGCATCCCGAGCAAAGTGGTAGGAGTAGCCTGTGGGGTTATCTTTTTGGGTGCGGAAGAATCCTTCGAGAGCGAGAAAGATGTATCCGCCTTGCCAGTCCCAGTGGAGTCCATTGAGATTGGGATTGAGGGGGTCTTGAGCAGCGATTTTTGAAATATCAGCGTGATTGGTTTTAGCGTCGGGCCCGAAATAAAAGCGTAGGGCACGATAGGAGTTGGGCGGAATATCGTGGAGAATAAATTGGAGTCGATGTTTCTCGGCATCACACCACGCATTTTGGTTTGGGAGTTCTATCCATCCGCCGGCTTCTTTTTCTAGAGCAAATCCGCAGAGGAGAAAACTAATGCGGGTGAACGAGAGAGTTTCCTTGGCGGAGGTTTCGTAGCGCAGAGAGTCGAGCAGCAGAGGGGAACCTCCAAAAGTGGGTTGAATGATGGTTTCGAGATTTGTGGCCTGAGATGTGGGTAGGAAAGCCAGAGAGATCCAGGTCGCAAAAAGAAGGGTGGGATAGGAGCGGGCCAGAGACATGGGTAATCTTGCGGACGGAACTGGGGTTGGGTCACCTGCTAAATTACAGAAAAAGATAAGGTGATTCAGTAGCCGACGCTGTCGTAGGGAGTTATGCCCGTACGGGTTAATTTATAGAACTTCTTGGTGTTGGTGGTGTCCACTGTATCGGTTTTTGAGGCTAAATTACCGGTGGAGGTCACGGTGCCTGGCAGATTTGGCCAGGGAGTGCTGGTTATGTCGGTGGAAGCGGATACTTGATAAATTCCGCCTTCCACTGCATTCCAAGAGAGGGTGACGGTGCTTCCAGAAACGGTTACCGGAGTGGAGGACCAAGTATCAGTCGTTTTGTAGTACTGGGTTAGAGGAGTATCGGCGTTCATCACGGTTAGGGTTGAGACATTTCCTGGGATGGGGGGTTGACCGGTGGACGCGGGGGGGGTGGCCATGTACCAACGACCAACGTTGTATGGATACCAAGGAGTGCCGTCGGCCTTGATCGAGACAAAGTAGGCCCAGGTACCGCCGGGATATTCCGGCGTGACGCAGTAGCGGGCATTGTACTTGTTGAGATCAAAATCAGCGCCTTGTGAGTAGCCGAGATCCCCCAAATAGTCGTAATCTTCTGAGAAGTGTCCAAGTTCGTACGTCGTCGAAACGTTGGGTCCCCATTGGCTGGAGGTGAGGGTGGTTTTGTTTTGGGCCTGTTGGGCCCAAAGCGGCAGGCTCTTTCTTCCAGTTGAAATCAAATCGGTGGTGCCACGCGTGCCGTCACGAAAAATGTAGCCCGAGACCATGCGGCGTACGCTGCTGGTTGGATCGGTAGGATTCGAATAGCCGTAGGGTCCGTAAAGGGGAAGACCATCGTTGATCCAGCCGATGATAGGGGAGTGTTTCCAATCGGTGGCTGAAGTGTTTTCCGAATAGAACTTAGTGCTGGAATTGTAGTTGATGTTGTCACCGAGAACATAGCGGACCCCGATGGGGTTGGCGTGGGCATGATACTGGCCGCTGGGTTGGGGATGGTTTAAAGGAAAATCGAAAGATCCGCCTTCGTTTGGCCAAGCATCGCGATTCCAAATGCCATCCCCGTTTTGGCCCGGGCCAGTGAACTTGGTCTGTGGTGACGCGTCCTGATTGTTGATGGTGGAATAAGAAAATCCGTCCGAGGTGTTGTAAATCGCAACTCCGTCCACCAAAAAGCCAATCGATCCTTGGCCCGTTAATGTACGTCCGGTGGTAGCCAGGCTGGAAATCACTGAAGGAGACCGGGGGAAGCGGTACACTCCTGTGCTGGTTCCCTGATTTCTAGGGTGATTGGGATTGTCCCATGGGCCCATGATGTAGGGGGCGAGTCCCGTGTTTTTGATGTAGACCCAGCCACTGGAATAATCAATTTCGTGAACTCCAGCGTAGGTGGGGGAAGTTTGTTCCGTCCAAGTTGTGGTGGAAATTCCCGCGGCTCGATTTGCGGTGGAAGTATAAATGCGGGCGTATTTAGTGGAACCCTCGGTAAACCATGAGGACAGGAGTGGATCGGCGCGTACAGTCGATTGGAGTAGTAGAACGACTAAAAGAGCCAATCGTGGGACGTTTAAACCGTGGAGAGTGCTCAACATCAACACTCTAGAACACAAGCAGGAGAATTTCAATAGGTCGGATAACGAGTAAACTAATATTAATATTTAAAAAAACTAGCCACAAATTAAGTGGAGCGATGGCATTTTTGGAGACGCGCTGTGAGTTCCTTAGGGGATATGTGCCCCCATCGAGCCGATTTTCTAGCCCAGCTTACTCTTCGAAGGCGCTGTTCCAAGTAGGGGGGATGCGAAGCGCGAGCGATTCGGTTTCGCCAGTAGAGCGGCGGACTTTGAAGCGGAGGAGTTCGCGTTTTTTCGAGGCATTTTCGTGGGCGGTGAGGTAGCGGGCGGCAAACTCCTTGAGGTCTTCCCCTGCGGGTTGGCCTGCGATTTCGAGAAGAGTATCCCCACCACGAAAACCGGCGATAGCGCCTCGACTCTCCTTCAGTACGCACAAAACTTGGGGAGTTGGGTGACCGACGAGGCAGAGGCCTTCGGGAAAATCTGGAATCTCGATTGGGGCGGTGGTCTGGCCTGCAGAAGGTTCAAGAACGATGCGAAGGTTACCTGGAATGGACATTTCGAGTGCTCGACGAAATTCGATGGGATCGGTCCAAACGGTTTGGTAGGCACGTTCCATAATTTTGCGTTCGGTTTCGGTCATGAGTCCCTTGGTAGTTACTTTTGGGGCGACGCGGGAGTAGGAGTCTTCATTGACTCCGCGTTTTGATTTGAGTTCGCCTTCGGTGAGAGTGACTGGGCGGAAAATGGTGCGGAGAACGGTGCCAGCGGGGAGAATTTTGGTGGTGGTCAGGAGAATATCTTGGGATAGAACGACGCGATCGTTTTTGATCTCGAGAGGGAAGGAGAGGCCGAGGGGGGGCTCCATTTTTGGATCCCACTCTGTGGCAAAGCTTTGAGTGAGGAGCCCTAGTCCAAGAAAAAAGATGTAAGAAGTTTTAGGTAACACGGGTGGGGTATGGTATTATCACAAGATTACCGGGGGCGTCACGGTTTCGATTCAAACTGGAAGCGACCTGCGGCAAGCCGAGGGCCCGGATTGGTTGGCCTCGTTAAAAAGCCGATCCAAAAAATAAAAGCTAACAACGAGTTGGCCCTCGCAGCCTAAAGTGCTGTGACGTTACTCCTCCAACCCTGGCTAGGGGGAAGTAACGATGTTTGCCAGGTCTGGGAATGGGTGAGCAACCGACCTGTTCTTAGGAACCAACGTGGATGCTACGGAGAGCGGGCCAGTGGCAGGGCAACCGATCTCCCGACAATCAAACTGCCAACAAGCTTGTAGATGCGGGTGGTAGCTGGTTTGAAGACGTGGGTTCAACTCCCACCGCCTCCATATTTTTCTGAGGCTCCGGAGGTAAAAATACTCACGCAAAGTTCGCAAAGGGTAGGCGACGGGCGTCCGCTGGATTACTTTAAAGGTTTGCGAAGAACTTCCTGTTCGAATGGGAAGCTTGGTCAGTGGCTAAAAAAGTCTAGAGTGAAGTAGTGCAACATCAGCTCAAGAAACTGCTCCACTGGATGAGGTTAAGCCCTGAACACATTCAGGCGGGGAAGCTGGGCAAGTGGCTTGGGAGACATGGGGTGAATCCAGACCTTTGGAGTTTCCGTAGAGGGCCGGTGGCGCGGGCGATGGTGGCAGGATTGTTGCCTGCCACGAGTCCGCTGCTCGGATTACACCATATTTTAGCGGTGGTTCTAGCTGTGGTTTTGCGGGCGAATGTGCCGACGGCAGTAGTGGTGCAGACGGTGAATAATCCTTTGACCATACCGATCTACTACACGATGGCTTATCATGCGGGTGAAGTGATGCTGGGAAGACCTGCTAAATATGAAAGTCATATTGCGGAAAAGATAAAAAAACTGGATGAGACAGAAGGGATTCGTTCGAAGTTAAGGATGTTGGCGGGGGAGTTGGCCATGGTGGCGGTTCCGCTTTTGGTGGGTTGCACAGTGATTGGGGTAGTGGTTTCTGCAGCAGGATATGGACTGATCTATGCGATTTGGCCTGAAGAACCTAGAGAAAAAAAGGAGGGGTTGTCAAAGCGAGAGCATTAGTGCAAATGAGCTGTTTTTTGGTAGCAGTACTGTTTTTGTAGCGTAATAGGGAAAGCTTTCAATCCACTGAAGAGGATGTGGTCTTGAAGACCTTTGCCCTTGCCCCAGGGGCGGTGAGTGAAGCGGACTATGCGCTGTGGCTGCGTGGGGGTTGCCGAACAAAGAAAAGGTCTAGACTGAGCGTTCGCGGGAGGTGCTGCGGAGGTGGATGGTTTTGTGTTCGAGGTCGTGGACGGCGCGGATGTAGCGGACGGTACGACTTCGAGCGCGCATGAGGATGGAGTGGGTGGTGGCCTTGTGGCCGATGAGTTTTACTCCAGGAAGGAGTGGGCTCTCGATGATGCCGGTGGCACAAAAAATGGCACTTTGGCCTGTGACGATATCGGCTGATCGGAAAATCGTTTGAATTTCTTTTTCTGAAACCCCTTGGACTTCGCGGGTCTTGGCCTCGGGATTGGGGAACCACATACGAAGTTGAATTTCGCCTCCCAAGGCACGGAGTGCGGTGGCGGTGAGAACGCCTTCGGGTGAGCCTCCAATGCCGACATAGAGATCGATGCCAGAGTCGGGGAGGGAGGGGGCGACAGCGGCGGTGATATCGCCATCGGCGATAGTGCGTAAGGAGGCGCCGGCGCGGCGAATGGCATCAATGAATGGTTGATTGCGTGTTCGATCGAGAACAAGAACCACAAGATCGCCAACCCGTTTATGGAGAATTTTGGCAAGGCGTTGGAGGGTTTCTTCGAGGGGTGCATCGAGAAAGTTAGCGTGGGGGTCTTCTTTCTCAAGGAAGCGGGCGACGGTGGGACCATAGGCGATTTTATGAGAGTAGTAGCTGGGAATGCTCCGCATGAGCGGTTGGTTGGAGCCTTCGGGAACTTCGGCGGCGGCCATAACAGAGATGGCGTTGGGTGAGCCTTTGGAAAGGTTGGTGGTGCCGTCGACTGGATCGAGGGCGATATTAAAGCGGGGAGCCTCGGGTCCCCATTTGCCGAGTCGATCCCCAAGAAAAATACCTGGGGCGTTGTCCTTAATCCCTTCGCCGATGACGACTTCACCGCGGATATCGACGAGATCGAAAACTCCTTGGATGGCATCGCAGGCGGCCGCATCAGCGGCGTTCTTATCTCCTTGCCCAATAAATCGCATGGCATTGAGGGCGGCATTTTCTGTCGCGCGAACAAATTCAAATTCTACGGTGCGTTCTGGATCATTCATAAAGTCCTTAGTGTAAAGATGTAGCTCGGGTCGCCAAGAAGATTAGAAAGGTTTACGATCCGATAGCTTGACGAAAGAAAACAACCGTATTAAATACGGGTTCATGCGTAAAATGTTGATCCTGCTTATTTTCGGCTTGTTCGGGTCTCTCGGAAGGGCAGAGGAGACGACCGTGACCCCTGAGTTTCGGCCTGCCAAAGTGGAGTTAACCACCAATGGGGCAACAGCGCCGACGACGGCGGTTCGACCGCCAGATGGGATGGAGATGGATCTGCCGGTGGAACTAGATACGGAAATTAGTCTGAATAAGATTTACACTTATCTCAACGATCCGATTAAGAATAAGCCTCCCGTCGGCAATGCAATGATGATGTATGAACCAAAGTACTGGAATCATGGGGCGATCTCGGCCAAGGACCGTGTTGCCCGCTTAGGAAATATGTTTGTCATCAATTGGCATAACGATGGGAAACCAGGGGATTTCACCGTGAGGCTGGATTATCGACAGGCCATGACCCGAGAGAAGGTAATGACGAAAACGCAGGAGTATAAAAACTTTGATGGGTACGAGAAGACAGTCTTGAAGGTTGTGGGAGAGGACTACAGCAAAGGCGGGGTAGTGAATTCTTGGAGAATTTCCATTGTGCGAGATGGCAAGATCGTCGCTGAGGAAAAATCCTTTATTTGGTAATGGGAATCGCACAAAGCTGAGACCCCAGCGATCTTGTTTTTAAGCGATAGAGAACTTAGGATCAGGCAATGATGGCGCCGACGTTGCAATCTGGAAAACAGTATTCCGATGAACTGGAAATGGAGCATGACATCCGGAACCTAAAAGAAACAATTACCGCTTTGCGTGATGCCTTGGAAAAGCAGAGAGCAGGGACGGCGACGGAGGTTTCCTTGGCGGTGGCAGAGTCTCAGGCGCAGATCCGAGATTTGCAGGGGACAATTAGTGAAATGCGCACCGAGATTGAGCGTCGGAAAGCGGCGGGAGAAGAAGCGGTGCAAAAAATCACAGCGCAATCGGCAGAGGAGAGTCGGCAGATGCAGGCTGGACTGCAGGCCTTGCGGGATGAGATGGAAAAGGAAAGAGCGAAACACGCTGAGATGCAGCAGTCCGATCGGCGTTCTCATCGTGATGTAGTGGCGGAGTTTGAGCGAACGGTGCAGGGGATTCGAGAGCAGATGGAGACACATCATGGCAAAAAGTAAGAGCCCGACAGATGGATTAAGCTTAAAGGATGCCAAAATTCTTTTGGAGGTAGCGCGAAAGGTGGCGGACGGGAAGACGTTGGATGAGCAGTTAGAGACGTTAGTGGCGCTGGTGACCGAGGCCACAGGATCGGACCGAGGAACTCTTTTCGTCAATGATCCAAGGACGGAGGAGCTCTATAGTCGGGTCACGGTTGGAGGTTTGAAAAGGGAAATTCGCATCCTAAATCATACTGGAATCGCGGGGAGTGTTTTCAAGAAGGGTAAAGGAGTGGTGGTGCGCGATGCCTACAAAGATGCCCGTTTTAATCAGGCGGTGGATCAGCAGACTGGGTATAAGACTCGCTCGATCGCCTGCGCCCCGATTCGCACCGTACGGGGAGAGATTATAGGGGTGGTGGAAGTTCTAAATCGCAAGGGTGGTAAAGAGGCTCATTTTAACCATAAAGATCTGCAGTTATTGGAGGCGATGGCGATGCAGGCCTCGGTCTCGTTGCAGCGTAGTTTGCTGGAAGAGTCCTCGGCTCGCGAAAAGGAGCAGGAGGCTGAGTTTTTGGGGGTGGTGGCAGAGATTTCTGGAGAAATTAAGTTAGGAGCGTTGCTCTCGAAGATTATTAGCACGGTGACGAGAATGTTGCATGCCGAGAGGTCGACTTTATTTATTAACGATGAGAAGACCAACGAGCTCTATACCGAAGTAGGAGAAGGTTTGGGGGCAACGCAGATCCGACTTCCGAATCACCTCGGGATTGCGGGAGCCGTATTTACATCAGGGAAAGCGGTGAACATTCCCCACGCCTATGCTGATCTTCGCTTTAATCCTGGCTTTGACAAAAAAACTGGGTTTTTTACGCGGTCGATGCTTTGCACTCCCGTGATTAACAAAGAGGGGAAGGTGATTGGAGCTACCCAAGTCCTAAATAAGCGAGGGGGATCTTTCACCCATGAGGACGAGGCGCGGCTGAAGGCTTTTACGGCGCAAGTCTCGGTAGCGTTGGAAAATGCAAAGTTGTTCGACGATGTGCAAAACATGAAGAACTATGCGGAATCGATGTTGGAAAGTATGTCGAACGCTGTGGTGACTCTGAACGAAGAGGGAGTAATTCAGACCTGTAATGCGGCCGGGACAAAGATTTTGAAAACTCCAGTCAAGGAAGTGTTGAAAAAGAAGGCGACAGAGTTCTTTTTGGGTAAAAACGCCTGGGTGGAGGAAAAGATCCGTCAGGTGGCGGCTTCTGGGGAGCCTTCTTTGATGATGGATGCGGAAATGGAGTGGGGTGGAGAGAAAACTTCGGCCAACGTAACCGTGCTTCCTTTGGTTAGCGTGAAGGGTAAGTCGCTCGGCTCTTTGGTGATGATTGAGGACATTAGCGATGAAAAACGGATGAAGGGAACGATGGCGCGGTATATGGATCCAGCAATTGCCGATCAGTTAATGGCGACGGGTAAAGAGGTGCTCGGTGGAGCAGAGAGTGAAGCCTCTATTTTATTCTCGGATGTGCGGAGTTTTACTACTTTAACGGAGAGTCTTGGGGCGCAGGGGACGGTAGGCTTGCTGAACGAGTATTTCACTTTGATGGTGGACTGTCTGCAGAAGGAGGGTGGGATGTTGGATAAGTTCATCGGGGACGCGATTATGGCAGTCTTTGGTTTGCCTTTACCTCGAGAAGACGATCCGGATCGGTCGGTGCGCGCGGGGATTGGGATGTTGGTGGAGTTGGAGGCTTTTAATCAGGCGAGAAAATCGCGAGGAATGATGGCGATCGACATGGGACTAGGGATTAATACCGACACGATTGTCAGTGGGAATATCGGATCACCCAAACGGATGAACTATACGGTGATTGGGGATGGGGTGAATTTGGCGGCGCGTCTGGAAACGGCCTGTAAGCAGTATGGGGCTAAGATGCTGATTAGTGACGCGACGGTGAAGAAGCTCAAGGGGACCTACCGAATGCGGGAAGCCGACCGAGTGGTGGTGAAGGGGAAGACGGAGCCCGTGGTTATTTTTGAGGTGTTGGATTATCATACGGACACGTCCTTCCCCAATCCCATGGAGGTGATCAACCATTTTAAGGATGGTCTAGGGAAGTATCGCAAACAGGACTGGGATCGAGCGAAAGCTGCTTTTGGAGAGGCGCTCA
This sequence comes from Verrucomicrobia subdivision 6 bacterium, assembly GCA_947466515.1. Taxonomy (GTDB): domain Bacteria; phylum Verrucomicrobiota; class Verrucomicrobiia; order Methylacidiphilales; family Verrucolacustridaceae; genus Verrucolacustris. The sequence goes on from CANIEM010000045.1 coordinate 18,041, forward strand.
AGGCGCATGCGGGGGACAAGCTGAGTAAGATCTACATCGAACGGTGTGAGTATTTTCAGAAAAACCCTCCTGAGAAAGAGTGGGATGGGGTTTGGGTAATGAAGGAGAAGTAGAGCCTCTTGCCCATGGTATAGGCTGGCCGGTAGGCATATAGGAGGCGTGCTCTTTTCGACTTGAGCGGAAGGTGGACGAAATTGGAGAATCCGCTACCCTTCCAAAGCAGGGCCGTTAGCTCAATGGTAGAGCTGCTCCCTTTTAAGGAGTAGGTTGTAGGTTCAAATCCTACACGGCCCACGTTTCTTTTTATGAATTTTAAAATCGAATCCCCTTATGCTCCCGCAGGTGATCAACCCGAGGCGATTCAAGCTCTCGTGAATCGCTTGCGGAGTGGGGAAAAACATAATGTGCTGCATGGGGTCACTGGCTCAGGAAAGACTTTTACGATTGCGAATGTCATTCAGGAGCTTGGCTTGCCCACTTTGGTGATGAGTCATAACAAAACCTTGGCGGCGCAGCTCTACAGTGAATTAAAGGGATTCTTTCCTCATAACGCGGTGGAATACTTCGTGAGTTATTTCGATTACTACCAACCTGAGGCCTACATCCCCAGGACAGATACCTACATCGAAAAAGATTCTTCGATTAACGAAGAGATTGAGCGGTTACGACTTTCAGCGACGACCAGCTTGCTCACGCGTAAAGATGTCATCGTGGTGGCGAGCGTCTCGTGTATCTACGGTTTGGGTTCTCCGGAAGATTATGAAAAGATGTTTCTCTGTCTAGAACCTGGCCTAACGGTATCCCGAGAAGATCTTTTGGCGCGTTTGGTTGAGATTCAGTATGAGCGAAACGATCTAGCACCAGAGCGGGGTCAGTTCCGCGTGCGTGGAGATGCGATTGAGGTTTGGCTAGCACAGGAGGATGCTGGGGTACGGATCGAACTTTTAGGGGAAAAGATTGATCGATTGACCCGATATGAAACTTCCACAGGGAAAGAGATGGGGCGGTCAATGCGGGAGGTTCTGACGCCCGCGCGTCACTATGTAACTCCAGCAGAAAAGATGAAAAAGGCGGTTGTTTCCATCCGAGCGGAACTGGGGGAGAGAATTGGCCAGCTGGAAGGGATTGGCAAAATGCTTGAAGCCCAACGGCTAAAGATGAGAACTGAGTATGACCTGGATTTAATGGAAGAGATGGGAACGTGCAGTGGTATCGAGAACTATAGCCGCCACCTCTCGGGGCGCAGCCCAGGGGCAAAGCCGAGTACCTTGATTGACTTTTTCCGGGATGAATTCTTGGTGGTGATGGATGAGAGTCACGCCACCGTACCACAAGTCGGAGGGATGTATGCGGGGGATCGGAGCCGCAAGACGGTGCTAGTGGAGCATGGTTTTCGTTTGCCCTCGGCTTTAGATAATCGTCCGATGAAATTCGAGGAGTTCGGCGCCATGTTGCAAAAAGTAATTTATGTTTCGGCCACGCCCGCTCCTTTCGAGATTGGAAAGGTCAGAGGTCAGGTGGTGGAGCAGGTAGTGCGTCCGACGGGCTTGCTTGATCCCCCAGTGAAAGTAAGACCGCTACGGGGGCAGGTCGACGAAACGATTGCGCTGTGTCACGAAAGGGTAGCTCGGGGTGAGCGGGTGTTGATTACGACTTTGACCCGCAGGTCTTCGGAGGACCTTTCGGATTACTTAAAAGAGGCAGGGTTTAAGTCGCGCTATCTTCATGCGGAGGTGGACGCGATTGAGCGGGTGGAGATCTTACGAGAGTTGCGATCGGGCGAAATTGATGTTCTTGTGGGAATTAATCTCTTACGGGAAGGATTAGATCTGCCAGAGGTTTCCTTGGTGTGTATTCTAGATGCGGACAAGGAGGGGTACTTGCGTTCGGAGACCTCCTTGATTCAGACGGCGGGTAGGGCGGCACGGCATTTAAATGGGGAGGTGGTTCTCTTTGCCGATCGCATGACGAAATCAATTCTGGCGTTGATCAGGGAAACGGATCGGCGGAGGGCGATTCAGGAGAAGTATAATCAGGATCATAACTTAGTTCCGCGATCGATTATTCGTGGAGTGCAGGAGAGCTTGCAGACGATCGTGCGCACGGCTCGGGGAATCAACACGCAAGTAGGTGGAGGTGAGGCCACGGCCGACGCGCAGGAAGTCTTAAAGCAGCTCGAAGAGGAGATGTGGGAGGCTTCGGAAAAGCTGGA
>CANIEM010000046.1 GCA_947466515.1 Verrucomicrobia subdivision 6 bacterium
AACATTCACGGGCTGGACGAATTGGGCGGTGAATTGGAATGGGCTTCCAACTAATGCGACTGGAACCATTCCCTCTGCTACGAAAATTGTTACGGCTTCAACAAATATGATTACTGTTCAGACTTCATCCTCTGGTGGAGTGCAGACCACCAACACTGCAACTAATATTCAGTTTCTTTCGACAGGTTCAAGTGGAACCAACAACACAACCTCAACTGCGGGTGATCTGAATTTAAATTTCTCGGGCAGGAATGTGGGAAATATATCGTTTGATCTCGCGCAGGTTAGTAATGCGACTGGGGATCGTATGGGCACGTTGCTGGTTTATATAAGCCCAGACGGAACTACCTGGACTACACTTACAGGAACAGGATTGCCCTATACAGTGACAAACAATGTGGCGGGGTCGGCTTCTATAAGTCTCCCTCTTCCAGCTGGCCTGAATAATGCAGCAACTGCAAAAATCCGCTTTTACTACTACAACGGACCCAACGCTGTCAGTAATAACATTACTGGCTCTCGGCCTAAAATCAGTCTGGATAATCTTTTAGTGACCAGCACAAGTGCTGGCTTGGTCCTCCCCGTAATTTCTTCCTTTACTCCCACAAGCGGTTTGCCTGGTGGCTCGATTACGATTACCGGAACAGATTTTACTGGGGCGACTGCGGTTAAGTTTAACAATGTGGCGGCATCGGTATTTTCGGTGGACAGTGCGACACAGATCACTGCCACAGTGCCTACTGGAGCGAGCACGGGAACTATCTCTGTGACGACCCCAAATGGAATGGGGACAAGTTTAGGTGCTTTCACGATTCCAGTGCTAACAATGACGGCCCCAAGTTCGATTAATGAGGGGGTCTCTGGTTCGACGGGGACGATTTCAATTCCGACAGTCTTAGGAGCACCGCTGGTCGTAACGATTGGTAGTTCAACTGTTGCTGATCTTGCCGTGAGTGCGGATGGGGTCACGTACTCTGCCAGCGCAAGTGTGACTATTCCTGCGGGCAGCACCACCTCTCCTGTTTTTTATATTCAAGCCCCATTGGATGATGTGGTGGATGCGGATTCCTCTGTGACCTTGACCGCCTCGGCGACCGGGTATGTGAGTAAGACGGCGGTGGTGGTGGTGAAGAATATCGATTTAGCTAGCGCTGATTTAACTGGAAGTGGATACACGGAAACTTTCAGTGCAATGGGTGCGGTCAATGGTCCCTTGCCTTTGGGGTGGTCGGATAGCGGACCCGTCACAGCCTTCTCCAGTGCAACCTGGGGAAGTGCTTCGGCGAGTGCGGGGGTTTTGACAGCCAGTGGAATTTTGGGATATCAGCACACCAGCAGCACGGGGACGAATAATTTGGTCCTAACTTTAAAAAACAGCACAGGAAGTGCTATCACTGCCTTAACCATAAACTTTAAGGGCAGGGCGGCTCGGTTGACTGAGACAAGGTCACCAGTGTTCAGTGTGGTTGTGGCGGGTCAGACGAATCCAGGGTTGGCTTACAGCACAAGCTATGGAGACAACTATCAGATGAGTGGGGGCACGACGGGGCTGAATATTGCGACTGGCCAGAAGTTTACGATTTTCTGGGCTTCCGATCGTGGATTACCGAGTGGATCATCTCAGCAGATTGGGTTGAGTGATGTGCAGATATCGACAGGATTTACACCGACTGCGCCTTCGTTGGGCGGTGTCATAGTGGATCCAACTTATATTGCCGACACGTCGGCCAGTTTGTCTGGCAGCGTGACCAGCGATGGCGGGAGTGTGGTGACAAGTTCTGGCTTTGTATACTGTCTGACATCGCAGAGTAGTACTCCCACGATTGGTGGAACTGGAGTTGTGCAGAAGGTGTTTGCGACGCCTGGAATTGGGACATTGTACGACGAAGCATCCCCTTTGTTGCCATCGAGCAGCTTTACGGTGCGGGCCTATGCGATTAATTCGATCGGAACAAGCTACTCTGCTCCAGCGAGCTTTACGACGATGGCCCCGAATCCAGAGTTCACGTCAGGGTATACGCAAAACTTTAACGGATTTGAGAGCATGACGACGATACCAGCCGGATGGAAATGTCTCTCAACTGGAGGAGCGAATAGTTATATAGCTAGTTGGACTTCGGGGAGTAGCTCAGCAGGTTTCTATGGGGAAACAAATCGTCCTGGGGTCCTTGGATTTACCCACACAACGACCTCAAGCAACAATATCAACACCCTTACCTTGGTGAACCGAAGTGGGGGTACGCTGACCAACCTCTACGTTTCTTACATGGGGGAAGTTACGCAAACCAACAATGAACGATGCCCGTCTTGGGTGGTGAATTCCACGGATGCGAATGGTACAACCGAAGTGACGGCATTGGCCTACAGCACTCTCGGTGGAACTAATGCAACGAAGACAGCGCAGATTACTGGGTTAAGTGTTTCGAATGGTACTACCTACAGCTTGAGCTGGACCTCGGATCGTGGGTTGGTGCAAACCAATGGTAGCTCCAGGAGAATCGGGATTGGGTTTGTGCAGATCGCGACAAACGCGGCGGGGATTGTGAGTAATGCACCTGTGGTTTCAAGTCCTGCCACCTTATCTGCCACAGTGGGTGCGCCAGTGAGTTACCAGATTGCGGCTAGTGAATCTCCCACTGGTTTCTGGGCCCAAAATATTCCGTCAGGACTTACGTTGAATGCAAGTAACGGAGTGATCAGCGGTACGCTGTTAAGCACCAATGCGAACGCCTCAACCATGGTGGTGACGGCTTACAATGCGGCGGGAGTTGGGAATCAGAATGTGGCGTTAACGGTGGTCGTACCGGTGAAAACCACTCCTACGCTTACGGTGGCTCCAAGCGCCTCGGCAATTACGGTGGGTCAGGCGTTGAGTGCTTCCACTCTGACGGGTGGGTCGGCCAGTGTGGCGGGGGCTTTTGCTTGGACGACTCCGAGCACGGTGCCTGCAGTGGGAACGCCGAGCTATGAGGTAACCTTTACGCCGACCGATACGGTGAATTACAACACATTTACCACCACGGTGAGTGTGACGGTGAATAAGATAACCTCGACGATCTCGGTGGCGCCAACCGCCTCGGCGATTACGGAGGGTCAGGCGTTGAGTGCTTCCGTCTTGAGCGGGGGAACGGCGAGCGTAGCGGGAGCGTTTGCCTGGACGACGCCGAGCACGGTGCCTGCAGTAGGAACCGCGAGCTATGAGGTAACCTTTACGCCAACGGATGCGGTGAACTACAGCACGACCGCGACGACGGTGAGTCTGACGGTTAATTCTGCGGGCACGACATACAGCGGTTGGCTGAACGGTGCGAGTGCATCGGACGCGGCGTTCTTGGATTATGTGTTTGGGGCGACAGCTCCCGGGGCGTTGGATGCGAGCCTGAAACCGACGGTTGCGGTTACAGACGGAAAGCTAGTTCTGACCTACTATGTGCGACAGGGGGCGGTTCGGTTGACGGTGACGCCTAAAGCGAGTGCTAATTTGGCGTTAGGATCAGCGGGGTGGAGCACACTTGGGGTTGACGACACTGCGGATGTATCACCAATCACAGTGAACGGAGTGAGCGTATGGAGGCATGCGGCGAGCGTGCCTGTAAGTGGGTTGAGCAAGTTCCTCAGGATAGAAGCGGTCCAGCAGTAGTTGGTTTAAATTGAAGTTTCGGAAGGGCCCCGACAAGAGTACGGGGCGGGCCTCGAGGCGAAAGTCTCGGGGCCCTTTTCGTTTTTTAGGAGGTGCTTACGAAGGGATTGCTCACGCGAAGGTCGCAAAGCCCCGACGCGGGTACGGGGCGCAGACGCGGGTCGGAAAGGAATACAGGGGGGGTTAAGGGATGAAGGGGTTAAGGGGCGCAGACGCGCCCTAGGTTTTGGAGTGGGGAGTTTAGAGTGTGAGAATGTGGGAAGGTGGTGGGCGGGCGGATGGCTTTATGCTGCCTATCAATGAGAAGCAACTAATTCCTGCGGTAGAAAAATTAGGTTTACGTGCTAAGGTGTTTTTAGATGCATACCTTTTTACGTTTAGGTGGGTGGTGGATTTTTGTTCGAGCGGCGGGGCTCGGCCTGGGGATATGGTTGCTGGGTGGGTTGGTGGCGGATGCGGCTACAGTAAGTGATATAACGGATCGAGCGATCTTGGCAGGAGGGACGACAGGACCGATTAATTTCACTTTGTCCAATTTTGATCCGAAGCAGGCGATTCGGACTGTCGCAGCGAATATTACGTCGGGAAATAGTCAAGCCTATGAGGCGGAGGGGACGCGAATCTTGCAAGGATTGAAGCCTGATGTTGTGATGATCCAAGAGTTCAATGTGAGTAGCAGTAGCTCCACCGATTTACGAAACTGGGTGAATTCCACTTTTGGCTCTGAATTTAGCTACTTTCGGGAGAGCTCTGGCGCAATTCCCAATGGGGTGATTAGTCGATGGCCGATCGTGTCCTCGGGCTCGTGGGATGATACCACCATCAGTGATCGGGGTTTTGCGTGGGCGCGGATCGATATTCCTGGGGATAAGAACCTGTGGGTCGTGAGCGTGCATCTCAAGGCCTCGAGTGGGTCTTCTAATTCAAACCAGCGACAGTCTCAAGCGCAGCAGTTGGTGACTTATATTCAGGCGAATGTACCAGCTGATGATTATCTTTTGTTGGGAGGGGACTTTAACACCTACAGCACGAGTGAATCATGTCTGAGTACTTTAAGTGCTTTGCTGACGACGGCTGCACCGTATCCAGTGGATCAGGCGGGGGATGCGGACACAAATGCGACTCGAGCCGAGCATTACGACTGGGTGATAGCGGAGTCGGAGTTGGATGGTTTGGAAACACCTGTAAAAATCGGGTCTCTCTCTTTTGCGAATGGGTTAGTTTTTGATAGTCGTAAGTTCACGCCGCTTAGTTCGGTGGATCCGGTACTGGTTGGTGATAGTGGGGCGAGCAATATGCAGCATATGGCGGTGGTGCGGGCTTTTGCGGTGCCAGCGTTGGAGTTGCTGACAGTGACGGCGAGTAGTAGTAATCCGACCTTGGTGCCGAACGCAAATATTGTGGTGAGTGGAAGCGGGGTGAGTAGAACGGTGACGGTTACGCCTGCGGCGAATCAGACGGGGACGGCAACGATTACGGTGACGGGCGGGGATGGAGTTTCGACGGCGAGTGATACGTTTGTGGTGACAGTAAATTCGGCGACTCCTGTGGGAAGCACGTTTGCGGGAGCCTACCCAGGAAAGAGCATGACCGATATCGCGCCGAATGGGCTGAGCTATCTGGCAAATTATGGGTTCGGTGGAAGTGAGGGGATTGCGCCTACATTGCCAGTCATGGACAGTAGTGATCCGACAAAGTTGAAGTTGGTTGTGGTGGCTCGGACCGATGATTTGATTGTTTTGGGTGGGGAGACGACTATGGATATGGCTGGCGGTTGGAGCGCGAGTGGAGTCTCGGTCGGCAACTCAACAGACGCGTCTCCCGTGCCAGCGAACACTGCCCGCAAGGTGATAAGTGTGGATCGCTCGGGTTCAAAGAGGTTCCTTCGAGCGACGATCACCAGGTAGGGCGAAAGGACTACGTCCTGCGTGTGCGTGGAGTTTTTTACGTCCTTTCCAGTTTAGGAAAGGACTAGGACGACCGAGACGGTCGTCCTACCTAGGTTTGGGGTGAGGGGTGTTGAGTGCGTCAATCGGCTGACCGAGGACGGTCAGCCCTACCGAGCGTTGTAGTTTGAGGTAGGGCAAGGGAGGAATTGCTTACGCAAAAGACGGAAAGGAATACAGGGGGGTTAAGGGATGAAGGGGTTAAGGGACGCAGACGTGCCCTAAGTTTGGGGTGAGGAGTTTGAGCGTAGGCGACCTCGGAGATGTCGCCCCTACCTAAAGTTTGGGGTGAGGGGTGTTGAGAGTGTCAATCGGCTGACGACTCAGTATTTCACGCGTAAAAGATATAAGCCTTCAGCGGGGGCGGTGGCGGGAGCGGTGGAGCGGGAGTGGGCGTGGAGGATTTTTTTGAGTTCGGCGGGTGTGAGTCGGCCTTGGCCGATTTTTACGAGGGCTCCGACGAGGTTGCGGACCATACGGTAGAGGAATCCATCGCCATCGAAGGTACATTCCAAAACACCGCCGTTTTTCTTGACGATGCGGATGGAGCGGATTCGGCGGATGGTGGATTTGCGCTGGTAGCCTGGGTTGGAGGTGAAGGAGGCGAAGTCGTGTTTGCCTGTGAGAATTTTGGCAGCCTTGCGCATGGAGGGGAGGTGGAGTGGGCGGGGAACGTGCCAGGCGCGACCGATTTCGAGTGGGTGGAGGGGGTCGGTATTGGCGATGCGGTAGAGGTAGGATTTTCCTTTGGCGGAGAAGCGGGCGTGGAAACCTGGTTTCTCGCGGCGGACGGAAAGGACGCGGACTCCTGGAGGAAGGTGGAAGTTGAGGGCTTTGGCGAGAGTGGTAGGAGGGTAGGTGGTGGGGATTTCGCAGGAGGCGACTTGGCCGAGGGCGTGGACGCCGCGATCGGTGCGGCCTGAGCCTGCAACGGGGACGGGGTGGGAGAAGATTTCGGCGAGAGCGGTTTCGAGAGCGAGTTGGACGGTGAGTTTAGGATCTTGGCGTTGCCAACCGTAGAAGTCTTCTCCGCGGTAGGAGAGCAGGAGACGGTGGGGAACCGTCGCCATGGGTGGGATCAATGCTGGCCGTTGTCGAGCCAGAGATTATCGAAGTAGTAGGTGAAGCCAGCAAAGCCACCGACGGCGTTGACGCCGAGGTTACGAGCAGAGGTGCCTGCGTTGGAGATATGTTGGAAAGCGGCCTCCATGTTGAAGGTAAAGTTATCCGCGATGAGGATTTTTATTCCGCCTGCGCACTGGGGGGTGAATTCCATATTGGCACCGATGGCGTTCTGATTGGCGGCGTTACGGGCGTCGGTGTAGATGATGCCTGAACCGCACTGGAAGTAGGGGACAACGATCCAGTCGGGTTGGACGAAATTGTAGCGGACAAGGGCGGTGGCTCCGACCATGTAGTTGCCGAAGCTGTACCAGACGTAGGATCCGGTGACTTCGAAGATGGCCTCGAAGTTGCCGCGCAGGGGGCTATCGATATCGGCGCAGGGGCCCCAGGAGTTGGGGGAGTCGAGCATCCAGCCGAGGCGGATGTTATCTTGCTGGTAGTTGTAGACGGGGACGGTGGGACCGACGCCGCAAGGGGAGAACATGGCGCCTGCCATAAATTCGAGGGTGACGCGGTCTTCGACGAAGAGGCGAGCCACTTGGTCGCCTGTATCGGACATGGGGGACTGAACGACCTTGTTGGTGCTGGTGGCGACGCTATTGGGAATGGAGGAGGTGGAGGCAGCTTGCTCAACTTGAGCCAAGGAGGTGGCGGAGATTGTGAATAGAGTGGTGAACAAGAGGAGAGCTGTCGTAGAGATACGACGGAGCGAGAGGGACAATAAATTTGTGTGCATCGTTCTGTACTAGAGAAGAGGTTGCTGACGGTCAAGGAATTGTTGGAGGATAAGGCAGGCGGAGGAGCTATCGACTTTCTTGCGTAACTCTTTGTGGCTGAGGCCGAAACCAGATAATTCCTTAGTGGCCTGGGCGGTGGTGAGGCGTTCGTCGATAGTTTGGATGGGCGCGGTAAAGAGGGGTTGAATGAGTGTTATAAAATCGCGAACTTTCTGGGCGGAGGGTCCGTAGGAGCCGTCCATATTGCGTGGGAGGCCGACGATGAGCTGTTCGACTTGGTGGGTTTGGGCGAGTTGGGTGAGGGCGGAGGAGATTTGCTGGGGGGATTTATTTTCGAGGAAGGGGAGTGGGGAGGCGAGAATGCCTGAGGGGTCGGAGAGGGCGAGGCCGATGCGGACGGTGCCGTAGTCGATACCGAGGAAGCGGTTCACGCGGAGTGGACGGCTTGGGCGATGGGCCGAAGGAAGGCGGTGATCTCGGGGATGAGTTGGGGGGAGCGACCGAGTTGGGCTATACGGTCGACGATGGCGCTTCCGACGACGACTCCATCGGCGAGGGCGGCGACTTGAGCGGCTTGGGTAGGGTTAGAGATTCCGAAGCCGACGCAGATGGGGAGGGGAGTAGATTTTTTGAGGAAGGAGACTTTTTCACCGAGGGTGGTGGGAAGGTTTTGTTGCATTCCGGTGACGCCCTCGCGGGAGACGTAGTAGACGAAGCCTGAGGCGGCGGAGACGAGAGAGCGGACGCGGGTTTCGGGGGTGGTGGGGGCGACGAGGACGATCCGGCGTAGGGCGGAGGGGGCGGGCAGATCGTGGGCGGCTTCCTCGGGTGGGAGATCGAGGAGGAGAAGGCCGTCGGCGCCAGCGAGAGAGGCATCGGTTTCGAATTTTTCGCGGCCGTAGGCGAAGACGGGATTGTAGTAGGTGAAAAGGACGATGGGGGTGGTGCATTTTTCTTGGCGGAGGCGTTGGATGAGTTTGAGAACGCCTGGGAGGGTGGTGCCTGATTCGATGGCGCGTTGACAGCCGAGTTGGTTGACGATGCCATCGGCGAGGGGATCGGAGAAGGGGACGCCGAGTTCGATGAGGTCGGCGCCGGCGGAGATGAGGGCGGGGACGAGTTGGGCGGTGGTGTTGAGATCGGGATCGCCTGCGACGAGGTAGGCGACGAGGGCTTTGCGTTTCTCTTGGCGGAGTCGGAGAAAGAGTTGGTCGATGCGGTTGGGGGTGGTCATGGCGGCTGGGGGGATTCTGACAGATTGGGGCGGGTCATCACGCGGGAAAATCGGTTTCGCCTGAGGTGAAGATGCGGAGGGATCCATCGGGCAAGCGGAGGTGGAGGTATCCTAAATCGTCTAAGGATTCGGCGGTGCCGATGATTTCTTCGGTGGGGGTGCGAACGCGAGTGGATCGGCCGAGGTGGAAGCAGAGCTGGCGCCAATCTTGGAGGGCATCGGGTATGGGTTGGGTGAGGCGGGTGGGGAGGGATTCGAGGAAAGCGGCGAGGATTTGGGTGCGGGGGATGATGCGGCGAGAGGCTTGGCGGAGGGAGACGGCGGTTTTTTTTAAGTGGGCGGGGAAATCGGTGGTTTGCTGGTGGAGGTTGAGGCCGAGGCCGAGGAGGGCGAGAGGGGTTTGGTTGGGGCGGGCGATGGTCTCGACGAGGAGGCCTGCGAGTTTGCGATTTTGGAGAAGGAGATCGTTGGGCCATTTGAGGGAGGGTTCGATTTCGGTGAGGGCACGGACGGCGTCGGCGGTGGCGAGGGCGCCGATGAGGGAGAGGAGGGGGAGGCGATCGGCAGGTACTTCGAGGAGGATGGAGACCCAGAGGCCGAGGGGTTTATCGGAGAGCCAGGGTTTGCCTTGGCGCCCGTGGCCTGCGGTTTGGATTTCGGCGACGAGGACGGCGGGAAGGGAGGTGAGCGGGGAAGATGGAGTAGGGCGGAGGAGGTCTTGGGTCGAGGTGGCGGAAGGGAGGATGGTGATACGGTGACGGAAAGGGTTATTGGGGGAGAGGAGGAGATCGACTTGGTCGACCTCGAAGGGGTCTGAGTGGCCTGAGGGGGCGGTGGGTTTAGAGTGAGAAATTGCCGTAGTAGTTGATTTTAGGTTCTTTCAACTTACGACGACGGCGGACGCTGGGCTTTTCGTACGAACGGCGGGAACGCGCGTCGCGGAGGGTACCTTCGCGATCGAGCTTCTTCTTCAAGCGGCGAAGAGCCTTATCGACGGATTCACCTCGTTTGAGTCGGATTTCAACCATGGAGATAAAACCCTATCGTAAAAGTTGGCGGAGGGGAAGGAGGGATTTTTGAGTCAGGGTGTGAAGGTGTTGGTAGGGTCGATGGTCTCCATCGGCCGATAGGGCGATTTAGGTTTGAGCGGTTGAGAGTTCAATCGGCTGACCGAGCCTACTACGTCCCGTATGCGCGGGACTTCGAAGGCCGGCGGACGGTCAGCCCTACCTCGGCGTGGGATTGTTATTTTTTTCTTTTGGGGAGGGGGAAGCGGGAGGGGGGTTCGACGCGGCGTTGTTCGACGTAGATGGGGATACCTTCGTCGGGGAGTTCGCGCATAATAATCTCGGGGTCGAGGGCTTCGGGCATCATGACGCCGCGTTCTTTGAGTCGGCCTTCGGCCATGAGGCGACAGATGAGGGCGGGGGGCAGGCCGGTTTGGATGACCGTGAGGGAGTAGCCGTAGCGGAGGTAGGTTTCGCGGTGGTCGTCCATGGTGTAGACGAAGTATTCGGTTCGGACGCCGTCTTTCATCCCACGGACTTCGGTGCCGACGCAGGAGTAGCCGTCGACGGTGGAGCCGAGTTGAGCCGGTTTGGGGAGGCGGCCGGTGGCGACGCGGACGGGGGCGACCTCGACTCCGTCGACTTTCATTTTGCGCCAGTTATCGAGATCGAGGAGGGCGAGGGATTTGGCGATGTTAACCACTTTATCGGAGAGAGTGTATTTGAAAACGGAGTAGTTCACGCCTTTGGCGACGAAGGGAGGATAGATGCCGAGACTGACCCCTTCTTCGTGGGCAACGGCGTAGGTTTTCATAAAGCCGATGGGATCGGGGAAGCGGAGGACTTCGACTTCGGTTTCGAGGGGTTTTCCTGAGACGATGCGCCCGTCTTTGACAAAGTAGGGGACGGCGCCAAGTTCTTCGAAGAGGGTTTCTGGGCTGAAGAGAACGGCGAAGCGGTAGCCTTTGACCTCGGCGTTATCGGCATCGAGAACGCGGATGGAGGTGGCGATGTCGAGGCGATCGACGGCCCAGCGGGCGAAGATGTTGACGGCTCCAGGGTCCATGCCCATGGAGAGAACGGCGGTGATATCTTTTTTGACGAAGGTGTCGTGGTACTTTTCGATTTCGGCTTCGAAAGAGCTTTTACCGAATTTTTTTACGCCTGGGGGGACGTAGCAGTCGGAGGCCATATCGATATAATTGGAGCCAGCCTCGGCGCAGGCGGTGAGAACGGAGGGGTTGACGAAGCTGGGGCAGGCGTTGATGGTGACAAAAATTTTCTTTTCTTTGATGAAATTGGCGAGAGCGACGGGATCGTTGGCGTCGAGTTTGACGACTTTGAAGCGACTATCCTCGGTTTTAGCGTGGAGGATATCGGCAAATTGGGTTTCGACATCTCCGAGATAGATATCGCCGTAGCAGTCGTAGGTATGGAGGCGCTGACCGATGACCGAGCCAACCCCGCCGGTCCCCAAAACAAGGGCGTTTTTCATGGTCGTAACCTCCTTATTAATAATAACTTAAGTTTTAGGCGGAACCCGAGCTCGCGCAAGGGGTCACCTAAGAAGGAGGGTAGGCGTAAGAAGGAGTTCTGGCAAGGGGGGGGGGGATTGGATTTGGGATTTCGGATGTTTAATTTTTGATTGAGAAAGAGATACTCACGCTCTGCAATTGCGGGACGCGCTTTCGCGCGCAAAGCCCTGATTGGCGCCGGGGTAGTACGGGTTTTGTTGGGGAATGGTTAAGGAGTGCGGATTAGGTTTTGAAGATTCGTGAATGAATCAGGTATCCCGCGAACAACAAAATGAATCCTGAAAAAATAATAGGAAAGAAACTCCACTTCAGCCATCGGTTCAGAATAAACGGTGCAAAAAATAAAAGGGAAAGTGGAATGCTGACCACAATGGAGTTGGCAAACTGGTTTATTTTTTCCATATCCCTGTATTGAAAATAAGAAAAAGAAATCGCCAAAACGGATAGAATCGGAAGAGCGATCAGGAAACCAGCCAGTGAGGGATTCTTGCCTGCGTACCATGAGATTCCGGCAATGATTGATGCGGATAAAAGAATCTTGAGGACAACAAAGCTGAATTCCATTGGCTGAAGTTAATCAGCCTTAGTGATCGTGACGATTTGATTTTACGCGAGAGGACGCCGCCGAAGAATCGCCAACCCCACTAAAGCAACGGCGCGAAGCGAAAGGGCAGAGGGCCTATACCTTCGGATCGGGTCCGAAACGATTTTCGGCCTTGTTTCCGTCCTGACACGCCAAAATCAGATTATAGATGGGGATTAGTCCGAACCAGCCGCTCTTCCCCACATCATGCATTCTCCTCCAAATTACCGCCCAGGTAGGAAGAAAAAGCCCAAGATTAAAAAGGAAGGCCACAACTCCTGGGAGAAACGGTTCTTGTCCTTCCCCGAGAAGAAAGCTTCTTTCGAAAAAACCCAGCACAGCGCTCACCACAAACTGTAAAATAAATGAAAAAAGGATGAAGTACCAAAACTCCTTCCTTCGGGCCCGACCGGAAAACGTTGCGTATTTTTTAAGCGCTTGGAAGAAGTAGTTCATGGGATTTATTTATAACTCGATCCGGCTTTTGGCAAGGCAAACGATTCCTCCACCAACCTCCCCAGACCCCCCAAGACCTGCCCATTTAGCGAATTCAGAGCTATTCGATCGGAAGGGGTTATCTCCTAACTGCCCCGAAAGCAGTTTAACACGGGAATCGGCCCGCCTCGACCGGCGTCGGGGGAATTATAGGTTTTGCTGGGGATTGGTGGCGAACTGCGGATTACGACCGACGACGACGCAAAATCGCCAAACCACCTAAACCAAGTGCGAGAAGCGAAAGCGCAGAAGGTTCGGGAACTTGCCCGACCAAGATTGACTGATTGGGAGTCGTGTTGATGGCGGCACCAAGAAATGTTGCTGTTGTAGTTGAGGCATCATAGCTCAACTGCACCCATCCATAGTTGAAATTACCACCACCAATAGCATAGGCTAATCCCCAGTAAGCACTTGATGACGAATTATACGTGGGTAAATAATAGTTATTACCACCGAGCGATGCACCAGAACCAAGGAGAGTGTCTTTTGCCAATGGGCCAGATGTAACCCACTGAAAAGTGCTGCTGTAATTCCATAACAAAAGACCCGATCCACCCATCATGAATGTATCATTGTAGATATTCCATCCATGAGAGGTTGAGTTGTTGGCAGAAAACGGGGCGACGCTAAAAGCTGATCCGTCGAAATAGAGTTGCTCTAAACCATTCGGCCAACCCTGAGGGTAGTTAAAGCTATCGGTGAGGGAGATTATATTAGCTGCTTTAGAAGTAGCGGAGAATGAGGTGAGTGCCGTCACGAGAGCAAGAGCGAGGATATGTCGTTTCATAAATATGTAACTAAGGCTGTTTTTACAGTTTTTCAACCCCCAATCGCTTTTTTTAGACCCTGCCACAGAATTGTCACAAATCCATCTCTCTGGCTCTTCCGTATTGAACTGAAAATCGTATTAAACTCCTCACTTCCCTAACTCCATCGTCCAGAAGGGGTTTTTACGGCTTTTAGTTCATCGGGCCGCCGGGATTTCGCCCCCTCCCCTCCTTTCGCAGTGGAACGCTAAATCCTTCAGACTCACCCCTTGGCCCCCTCAAACCTACCTTCGCCCATTCTGGTTAGTTGCTCCGCAACCGATTAAATTTGTGCTTAGGCACCGCAATTCAGCAATGATTGCGATGTGGGGCGCTAACCCCTTCAGAATAATGCAGAAACTTCTGGGACTCTTCAGTGGCCGTTATCTCAGAGGAAGTCAAAATATGTGTATGGCAAAACAACCACTTGCTTGTAGCTACATTTGCGCCACATTGAACATATGTTGAAAACCACCACCATCCGGGCACGGATCACCCCCACTGTAAAAAACCAGGCGGAAAGAATTCTTTCCTCATTGGGAATGACTGCCTCGGATGCGATTCAACTCCTCTTTTATCAAATCCAGCTTCGCCGTGGACTCCCCTTCGAGGTAACTCTTCCCAATTCGCAAACCGCCAGAGTTCTTCGGGACAGCCGAAAGGGAAAAGGCGTGACGCACCATGAATCGAAGAAGCACCTCTATCGTCACCTTGGCCTGTGAGATCTGTCAGCAGCACCACCGCATTTAGGAAAGACGTCAAGCGAACCCAGAAGAGAGGCAAAGAACTTTCGAAACTCAAGAAGGTCATTGATCTTTTGATCGAAACCGCACCTCTGCCACCATCCTACAAAGACCATCCACTTCATGGAGAATTTGTGGGATCGCGTGATCTCCACATCGAGCCTGATTGGATTCTTATTTATACCGCTTCTTCCGAACATTTGCGCTTAGAACGCACTGGCACGCATTCCGATCTGTTTCACTGATTCTTAGCTGACTGAATATTCGGAGCTCTCCACCAATCCGATTAATGGGGTCAGTTGGAAGAGGTAAGAGTGCCTTTGAATTCATCGGGCTGGGATTTGGTTCCCCTCAAACCTACCCCCGACCTAATCTTATTTCGCCTCCGGCTAGTAGGAATTTACCCCGTCCGCGAGGACGCGGACGGGGTGGGAGTTGAACCCAGCAGTCCTGCTCCGTCCAGGTGGTGGAGGTTTTAGAAGGTTTTCACTCCTTCGGTTTCGAGGTGGTTAAGGATGGAGTTTCGGCGGTTACGGGCTTCGCGAAGGTCACGAGTCTCGAGGGAGACTCGGACTCGCCTTTTGGTGTAGTCGGACTGGTGGACGGTGTAGTGGATCCACCAGGTGCCGTGGTTATTCCAGAGGTGATGATCTGGATTTTCTGAATCGATTTTGATGCTGAGTGCGGCCAGTGGGGCCAGCAGTGTGGGTTGGGTGAGTGTGCTCATGTTGATGCGTCTCCTTGGGTTGACGCATCCCGATGCGGGCACAAAAAACCGCCGACACATTCCTGTGCGGGCGGTTGGCCTGCGGAGAACTTTGTTCGAGTCAGGGTCTACCTGTCTCGCACATCGGAAAAGGACCTTGGGTTCTTTTCCAGCCACCGTGGGTTTCTCCTACCCCGGTTGGCGGACCCCCATCTTGCGACGGGGATACTCGGAATGCTGTTTAGAGATTAAGCCGAGGGGTGAAGGTGGTCAAGGGCTCTGGGGCTTTATGACACGCAAGTGAGCGAGGGCTCAGACGGAGGTTTTTTTTGCGGCGTCGATCTCTTTGAGATATTTATCGGGGTTTTTGTTGAAGGATTTGATGCAGCCTTTGCAGCAGAAGCGGATGAGTTGACCTTGGTAGAGGGTGTCGATGGTTTCGCCCATGGCGCCGAGTTTGTCGCCCGAGACGGGGCAGGTGGTGAGGGGATAGGTTTTGGCGAGTTCGGCTGCTTTGGCTTTTTCTTCTGGGGTTTTGACGATTTGGGCTTGAGGGGTTTTAGGAGTGGCGGTGTCGGAGGCGTTGGAGTAAGAGATGAAGCCGAGGGTGAGCAGGACGCAGGTTATAGGCAGGATTATTTTCATAGAGTTAAGATGGACGAGCATAGAAAGAAGGCAAGTTGGCGTAGTTTAGTAGCGTCGGAGTACGCCTTTGCTGGCGTAGGGGGACATTTTTTTCCCCCCGCGCTCGAGAGCGACGCTGGAAGAGGTGGAGGTGCATTTTGATTTTTTGCTGGAGCAACAGGAGTCGTCTGATTTACAGCACTCGTTACATACTTTGGTGCAGTTGGGGGTGGGACAGCAGGGCGAACTAGGAGGGCAGCACTCGTTGCAGTTTTTCATGCAGGGTGCGGAGTAGGTGGGTGAGGCCAAAGGGAGAAGGAGGGCGGCGGTGAGGGCGAGGATATGGATGGGTTTCATGGGATAAGAATATCGGACAGGAGGTGAGGGTCAACGCTGGGTTGTGGGGAGAAGGGCTTGAGCGCGGGCGCGGGCGGCGAGGGCATCGGCGGGGCGGTTGAGCTGACCGTAGAGGGCGGTGAGGAGTTTCCATCCTGTCGGATTTTGCGGTTCGATCTGGGTGGCGCGTTCGGCGTAACCGACCGCTTCGGCGTACTGATCGAGTCCGGTGTAGGCGGTGGCAAGGTTAAGCCAGGCGCGGGCGTCATTCGGAGCGAGGCGGGTGGCGGTTTGGGCGACGGAAATGGCGAGGGCGAATTCCTGGCTAGCATTTAAGCTGGCGGCGAGTTGCACCCAAGCGCGGGGATCTTCTGGATCTTTTTTGGTGGCATTCTCGCCTGCTTGGCGGGCTCCAGCGAAGTTGCCGGTGGCAAGGCGAGCTGCGCAGAGAATGGACCAGGCCCGAGGGGACTCTGGATTGAGGCGGACGGCGTCTTCAGCAAGGGGAAGGGCTTCAGGGTAGCGGGCGGAGGCGAGAAGGAGTTCGCCGAGTCCTTCGGCGGTATCGGCATCTTGGGGGTCGAGTTGAAAGGCTTTACTCATTTCCTCGATGGCATCGGGGCGGCGGCCTGTCCCTAGGTAGATACCGCAGAGGAAGCGGTGGGGTTCGGGATTTTTTGGTTCTTTGAGACAGGCAAGTTGGGCGTCTTGGGTGGCGGCGGGGATTTGGTTAAGAGCGATACAGGTCATGGCGCGGCGGAGGAGGAGTCCCGCATCGTCGGGATGTTGGGCGATGACGGCGGAGATGGCCTCTTCGGATTTGGCGTAGTCTTGGTCGAAAACGGTGTGTTCGGCCGAGGAGACGGCGGGATCGAAGAAGGTATTTTTGCTGGTCCATTTGGGCAGGAGGCGGATATCGGAGAAGGCTTGGGGTTGCGCGGCGCAGTCCCAGAGGCGGTGGAGGGCGGTGGTGGAAACGGCTTCGGATCGGGCGGGGGCACCGCCTCCGAGAAGGGCGAGGGAGCCACGGGAGGCGACGCCGACGATTTGTTGGTGGGTATTTAAAACTGGGGAACCAGACTGACCTGGCATGAGGGGAACGGTGGAAAGGAGGACTCCGTCTTTGGCTTTAGCGCGGACGGTGCCGCGGGAAGTGAGTGGGAGATCGATGGAGAGGGGAAAGCCTGAGACGGTGAGAGGGGTATCGATTGGGGGTTCTTTTTCGGAAAGAATCAAAAAGTCTGGGCTTGTGGCCTCGGTGCGGATGAGGACGGCGTCGGCGGAGAAATCGCCGGGGCAGACGGCTTGGGCGGGGAAAACTTTTCCGAAGGCGTTGCGGATGGTGAAGCGGCGGCGACCTGCGACAACGTGGGCGGCGGTGAGTATGATGCCGTTGGTAGAGACGAAGCAACCTGTGCCGACGCAGCGTCCTTGATCGTCCTGAATTTGGACGAGGGCGCGGGAAAGATTTGCGGGGAGATCTCCGACGGACATGCGATCGGGGCGGAGCATGGTGGCGAGGGATCGGGAGGAAGCGTCGCCGAGTTGGCCCGCTTGTTCGAGGGCGGCTTTGGCTTGGTTGAGTTTGCCTTGATGGAGGAGGCTACGGCCGAGGATGCGTTGAACTTCGGGATCTTTGGGGGCGACAGCGAGTGCGTAGCGGGCGGCTTGTTCGGCTTCGGCGTAGCGGCCGGCGAAATCGAGGGCGCGGGCTTTGAGTTTACGGGCCTCGGGATCATCTTTGTTCCACCAGAGGGCTTGGCTGGCGGCGAGGAGGGGTCGATTATTTCCTCGTGGGGGCCAAAGTATGGCCTCTTGAGCGAAGGAAGTGGCACCGAGAAGAAGGAAAAGGAGAAGGTGAGGTCGGAGGTGCATGGAAAGGCCTTTCGGCCGATGGGATTTAGAGGAGCGAGGGTTGGGAGGCGGGTGGTTTAAGGCCGAGGACTTCATAGGCGCGGGGGAGGGCGACGCGACCTTGCTGGGTGCGTTGGAGGTAGCCTTCGAGGATGAGGTAGGGTTCGTGGACTTCTTCGAGGGTGCCTGGTTCTTCGCCGACGGAGGCGGCGAGGGAGTGGAGTCCTGCGGGGCCGCCTTTAAATTTTCCGGTGAGGGCTTGGAGGAGTCGTTTATCCATTTCGTCGAGGCCGTGCTGATCGATCTCGAGCATTTCGAGAGCGGCGATGGCGGTGGCGGCGGAGGCGATGCCCTGGGTCCGAGCGAGGGCATAGTCGCGAACCCAGCGGAGGAGATTATTGGCGATGCGTGGGGTACCTCGGCAGCGTCGGGCGATTTCGGGGGCGGCGGCTTGCTCGAGTTGGACATCGAGGAGGGTAGCGGAGCGGCGGACGATGGTGGTGAGGTCTTCGGCGGTATAGTAGTCGAGTCGGTGGGCGACGCCGAAGCGGGAGCGGAGTGGGGCGCTGAGGAGGCCAGCGCGGGTGGTGGCTCCGATGAGAGTGAAGCGGGGGAGGTTGAGGCGAACGGAGCGGGCGGCGGGGCCTTGATCGATGATGATATCGATGCGGAAATCTTCGACAGCGGGGTAAAGGTATTCTTCGATGACTTTGGAGAGGCGATGGATTTCGTCGATGAAGAGGATATCTCCTTCTTGGAGGCCGGTGAGGAGGCCGGCGAGGTCGCCAGCTTTTTCGATGGCGGGGCCTGAGGTGGTGCGGACGGTGGCATTCATTTCTGCGCCGAGAATGTGGGCGAGGGTGGTTTTGCCGAGGCCTGGGGGGCCGCTGAGGAGAAGGTGGTCGAGGGGTTGGGAGCGGGCGCGAGCGGAATCGAGGAGGATGCTGAGGCGGTCTTTGAGTTTGGGTTGGCCTGTGAAATCGGCGAGGCGGGAGGGGCGGAGGGATTGGTCGATGGCGTCGCTGGGTTGGGCGTTTAGTTTTTCAAGGGGTGGAACGGCCATAGGTAAGAGAATGGCGAAAGTGGGAAGGTTTGAAAGTGGGAAGGTGGCGGGCTATGTCCGATAGGAGTGAAAGAGAAGTGGACTGCTATTTTTGATTGGGATGGGGTGATTCTGGATAGTTCGCGTCATCACGAGGAGAGTTGGGAGAGATTGGGGCGGGAGGAGGGGAGGGTTTTGCCTGAGGGCCATTTTCTGAGGGGATTTGGGCGCAGAAATATAGAGATCATGAGGGATTTACTGGGTTGGTCGACGGATTTGGCGGAAATCCAGCGGTTGAGTTCGCGAAAGGAGGAGTGGTATCGGGAGGTGGTGAAGGAGTGGGGGATTGAGCCATTGCCTGGGGTCCGAGTTTGGTTGGAGCGGTTGGAGGCGGTGGGGATTGCCTGTGGAATTGGGTCTTCCACGGAGAAAAAGAATGTGGAGTTGGGGTTGAGAATTTTGGGGTTGGAAAGATTTTTTGTTACGGCGGTGACGGCGGAGGATGTGCAGAAAGGAAAACCAGCTCCGGACGTATTTTTGGAGGTGGCGCGGAGGTTGGGGGCGAAGGCGGGAAGGTGTGTTGTTTTTGAGGATGCGCCTGCGGGGGTGGAGGCGGGGCGGGCGGCGGGGATGAAAGTGGTGGGGGTGACGACAACGCATCCAGGGGGGCATTTAGAAGGGGTGGACCGAGAGGTGGAGAGGTTGGATGAGTTGCGGGTGGAGGAGTTGGCGGAGTGGTTTGGACGGTCGGCTTGATGCGGGGGAAACTGTTCCCTAGGACAAGAGGATGGGCAGGGCAGAATATTTGACAGGAAAACTGGGAGGACTGGTGCTGGGTTCCTGCCAGACAGCGGGCGGGGTTTTCCTGCTTTTGGGGGCTACCATTCGCAGCATGTTCCGTTACAAGATTCGTTGGGATCAACTCTTGGAGCAGATGTATTTTATTGGGATTCGATCGCAGGTGGTGGTGTTGACAACGGGGGCCTGTACGGGGGCGGTGTTTGCGGCGCAGGTGTGGTTTCAGTTTAAGCGATTTGGGATGGAATCGGCAATTGGGCCGACGGTGTCGATTGCGATGTGCAGGGAGTTGGGGCCGGTTTTGTGTTGTTTGCTTCTGGCGGGACGGGTGGGGGCGGCGATGGCGGCGGAG
>CANIEM010000047.1 GCA_947466515.1 Verrucomicrobia subdivision 6 bacterium
GGA
The DNA here is from genome assembly GCA_947466515.1 of Verrucomicrobia subdivision 6 bacterium. Classification (GTDB taxonomy): domain Bacteria; phylum Verrucomicrobiota; class Verrucomicrobiia; order Methylacidiphilales; family Verrucolacustridaceae; genus Verrucolacustris. The sequence continues at coordinate 4 of CANIEM010000047.1, forward strand.
CGGTCGGCTTGATGCGGGGGAAACTGTTCCCTAGGACAAGAGGATGGGCAGGGCAGAATATTTGACAGGAAAACTGGGAGGACTGGTGCTGGGTTCCTGCCAGACAGCGGGCGGGGTTTTCCTGCTGTTGGGGGATACCATTCGCAGCATGTTCCGTTACAAGATTCGTTGGGATCAACTCTTGGAGCAGATGTATTTTATTGGGATTCGATCGCAGGTGGTGGTGTTGACAACGGGGGCCTTTACGGGGGCGGTGTTTGCGGCGCAGGTGTGGTTTCAGTTTAAGCGATTTGGGATGGAATCGGCAATTGGGCCGACGGTGTCGATTGCGATGTGTCGGGAGTTGGGGCCGGTTTTGTGTTGTTTGCTTTTGGCGGGTCGGGTGGGGGCGGCGATGGCGGCGGAGTTGAGTTCGATGAAGATTACGGAGCAGGTAGATGCGTTGCGGGCGTTAGGGGTTTATCCGGTGGAGTATCTGGTGGTGCCGCGATTTCTTGCTCTAGTGTTTTCCGCGCCGATTTTAACGGCGATGGCTTTGGTCACGGGGATTGGCTGTGGGTATTTCGTGGCGGTAAAAATCTTCGGGGTGGACGGGGCGTACTACTGGGACAACACGGTAAAGTTTACCGATCGGAAGGACGTGTTGATTGCCTTGATTAAGGCGCTGATTTTTGGGGTGATCATTGCGACGATTGCCTGTCATAAGGGGATGAACTGTCCGCCGGGGACGGCAGGGGTGGGGAAGACGACAACGGAGGCGGTGGTGAACGCTTCGATCACCTTGTTGGTGGTGAACTTTTTTCTAACGGTGTTATTGAATGCGTTGCTTTATTCGAACTAAGGAAAGCGTATGTTAAAGTTGCAAGGAATTGAAAAGAAGTTAGGAGGTCAGGCGGTGTTGCGTGGGGTGAACTTGCAGGTGGGGCAAGGGGAGAGGGTGGTGGTGATTGGGCGAAGTGGTTGTGGGAAGAGTGTGATGCTGAGAATTATTATGGGGTTATTGCCGCCGGATGCGGGAGACGTGATTTTTGAGGGGACGAAGCTGACGGGATTAAGTGAGGAGGATTGGAATCCTTATCGGCGGAAGATTGGGATGCTTTTCCAAGGGGCGGCTTTATTTGATTCGCTCTCGGTCTTTGAAAATCTGGCTTTCCCGTTGCGGGAAGCGGGAGAAAAAAATGAGAAGCTGCTAGGAGAAAAAGTGGCGGAGGCGTTAAAGATTGTCTCGCTGAGTGGAACGGAGCGGAAGATGCCGGCAGAGTTGAGTGGAGGGATGAAGAAAAGGGCGGCCTTGGCCAGGGCGATTATTCGGAAGCCCGACTTAATGCTTTATGACGAACCGACGACGGGGTTGGATCCGATTGTGGCGGACAGTATTAACCGACTCATTTTGCATTTAGGGGAGATGTTGGGAATGGCCTCGATTGTGGTGACGCATGACATGGTGAGTGCGCGGATGGTGGGGGACCGGATTGCGTATTTGCACGAGGGGAAGATCTATTTTGAGGGAACCCCAGCGCAGGTGGATCGGTGTGAGGATCCGCTGGTACGCGACTTTGTTCGCGGGCATGCTGAGGGCACAGGAGTGACAGGTTAAAGGAGGTATAGGATGAAAGAAAAAAGTTTAGAGACCAAAGTTGGATTCTTCGTTTTAGTCGGCCTTTTGGCAGCGGCGAGCCTGGTGGTGGCGTTCGGTAAGATAGGAAATTATTTCCGGCAAGGCTACCCGGTGATTGTGGAGTTTGATGATGCCCGAGATATCTTAAAGAATTCCAAGGTACTCCTGCGGGGGGCGCAGATTGGAATTGTAGGGGATACGCCGATCTATCGAGTGGGGCAAAACTTTGTTGAGTTGACCTTGAATATTGATCAAGGAACACAGTTGCCGACTGGTTCGAAGTTCAGGATTGATCAGTATGGGATGTTGGGGGATCGCTTTGTGAGAGTGGTACCGCCCGAAACGATGGACGGGACTTTTTTAGCGGCGGGGGCGAAGGTGAAGGGGGAGCAAGAGGCGGGGTTGTCGGCGATGATGGCTTCCGCGGGGCCGGCGTTGGATGAGATACGGTCGGCGGCTCGAAGGGTGGATGAGTTTGCGAAATCGGCAACGACCCTATTGCAGGAGGCAGAGCATGGGAAGGGGCCGATTTACACTTTAATGAAGGACGAGAAGATGTCGCAGGACATGAAGAATCTGATGGCGAATCTGCGTAAGCACGGGGTGCTTTTTTATGAAGATGATTCGGCGAATAAAGATGGGGAGGCAGCGAAGCGCGCGGAAAAGAAATCGGCGGCGATTGATCGATCTAGGCCGTGAGCGGAAGAGTTGGGGCCATTTTGTTGGCGGCGGGCCAAGGGCGGCGTCTGGGTCATGATAAATCGGTGACTTCGATTGCTGGGCAACCGGTCTTGAGTTATGGATTGCGGGCGTTGCTGGCTTGTGGGGAGATAGAGAAAGTGGTTGTGACGGTGCGGACGGATGTCTTGCAGGAGGCGAAAGGTTGGGTGGAGAAGGAGTGCGGGGTGGAGGGGGCGAGGGTGGTGGTGATTGTGGGGGGAATGGAGAGGCAGGATTCGGTGGGGGAGGGATTGAAGGCGTTGGGGGCGGGAGTGGAGTGGGTGGTGGTGCATGATGCGGCGCGAGTTTTATTGACCCAGCGGTTGACGGAGCGGGTTTTGAAGGAAGCGAGAAAGAGTGGGGCGGCGGCGGCGGCACGAAAGATGTCGGACACGGTTCGAGAAGCGAATGGGGAGGGGCGGATTGTGAAGCTGATACCTCGAGAGGGTTTATGGCGGATGGAGACTCCGCAGGTGGTGCGATTGGAGGTATTGCGGGCGGGTTTGGAAAAGGCAAAAAAAGAGAAGCGGGTGGTGACTGATTGCTTAGCGGCGGCGGAGTTGGGTGGGGTGAAGGGGGTGTTGGTGGAGGCGGAGGAGCCTAACTTAAAGATTACAGTTCCGTCGGACTGGGTCTTAGCGGAGTCGTGGTTGAAGACACGTGGGAAGTAAGTGGCGCTGACGGGATTCGAACCCGTGTATGGTCCTTGAAAGGGACCTGTCCTAGGCCTCTAGACGACAGCGCCCACGAAGGAGAAAACAGTAGCAATTCGCATGCTTTGGCCAAGGCAAAGGTTAAATTCATTTAAGAGATGCATCAATATATCATGATAAGCTGATGTAAGACTGGACAAGTTAAACTGTTTCCCTAGGATGACAGCGATGGAAACAAGAGAGCGGATTACGCTGCGGAGGCACCAGCTAGAAAAAGCGCTGGCGGAGCGGATCGTGTTGATGGATGGGGCGATGGGGACAATGATTCAGCAGCACAAACTGGGGGAAAAGGATTTTCGAGGAGAGCGATTTGCGACTCACCCAAAGGATCTTAAGGGGAATAACGATATTCTGGCGATTACTCGGCCGGATGTGATTGGGGGGATTCATCGGGCGTATTTGGACGCGGGAGCCGGGATCATTGAGACGAACACGTTTAACAGCACTTCCATTTCGCAGGCCGATTATGGTTTGGAGGGGGTGGTAGAAAAAATCAATTTGGCGGCAGCACGATTAGCAAGAAAGGTGACGGATGAGTATATGGCAGACAACCCAGGGCGGGTGGCTTGGGTGGCGGGAGCGGTGGGGCCGACGAGTCGGACGGCTTCGATGTCGCCCGATGTAAATCGGCCTGAGTATCGGGCAGTGACTTTTAGGCAGTTAGCCGAATCGTATGCGGAGCAGGTGAGGGCCTTGATCAAGGGGGGGGTGGATGTTTTGTTGCCGGAGACAACATTCGACACTTTAAATTTGAAGGCGGCTTTGTGGGCGATCGAGGAGGTATTTGATGAGATTGGGTTTCGTTTACCGGTGATGATTTCGGTGACGATTACGGATGCGTCGGGGCGAACGCTTTCGGGGCAGACGACGGAGGCTTTTTGGCATTCGATCCGGCATGCGCGGCCTTTCAGTGTGGGGATTAACTGTGCTTTAGGTCCAAAGGAGATGAGACCGTACATGGCGATTCTTTCGAAAGTGGCCAACTGTTTTGTGAGTTGCTATCCGAACGCTGGGTTGCCGAATGCATTTGGGGAGTATGACGAGACGCCCGAACAGATGGCGGAGGTACTGGGGGAATTTGCGCGAGCGGGCTTTCTCAACATGGTAGGGGGATGTTGCGGGACGACTCCGGCGCATATTGCGGCGATGGGAAAAGCGGTGGAAGGGGTGAAGCCGAGGGTGTCGCCGGCCCGTTCCTCCGAGACGGTGTTAGCGGGGTTGGAACCGTACGTGATTGGGACGGGAGGGTCGTTCACTTCGATCGGGGAGCGAACGAATGTGACGGGATCTCCAAAATTCTCGGCTTTGATTAAAGAGGAGAAGTTTGAGGCGGCGGTGGCGGTGGCTCGGCAGCAGGTGGAAGCGGGGGCGAACTTAATTGATTTGAACTTTGACGAGGCGTTGCTGGATGGAGAGGCGAGCATGACGCGCTTTTTGAATTTGATTGGGAGTGAGCCAGAAATTTCGCGAGTACCCTTTGTGATTGATAGTTCGAAATGGTCGGTTCTGGAGGCGGGCTTGCAGTGCGTGCAGGGCAAAGCGATCGTGAATTCGATTAGCCTGAAAGAAGGAGAAAAGATATTTTTGGAGCACGCGAGGAAGGCTCAGCGGTATGGGGCGGCGGTGATTGTGATGGCCTTTGATGAGGAGGGGCAAGCGGCGGATGCGAAGAGGAAGGTGGCGATTTGTCGGCGGGCCTATCAACTCTTGACGGAGAAAGCGGGTTTGGACCCTGAGGACATTATTTTTGACGTAAATATTCTGACGGTGGCGACGGGGATTGAAGAGCATAACAACTACGCGGTGGAGTTCATTGAGGCGGTGAAGGAGATTAAGAGGACTTTGCCTGGATGTAAGACGAGCGGGGGATTGAGTAATATTTCGTTTTCGTTTCGAGGAAACAACACGATGCGGGAAGCGATGCACTGCTGTTTTCTTTATCATGCGATTCAGGCGGGGTTGGATATGGCGATCGTCAATGCAGGCCAGTTGGCAGTTTACGACGAGATTCCTGCGGAGTTGAAGGAGCGGGTTGAGGATGTTTTATTGAATCGTCGTGCGGACGCGACGGAGCGGTTGCTGGAGTTTGCGGAAACGGTGAAAGCGGGCGGAAAGGCGGTGGTAAAGGATGAGGTCTGGCGTCAGGGGACGGTGGAAGAGCGTTTGATGCATGCGATGTTGAAGGGGATTACGGATCATATTGATGGGGATACGGAAGAGGCGCGGGCGAAGTATGGGCGTCCGTTAGAGGTGATTGAGGGTCCGTTAATGAGTGGGATGCGGCATGTGGGTGATTTATTTGGCGCGGGGAAAATGTTTTTACCCCAGGTGGTCAAAAGTGCGCGGGTAATGAAAAAGGCGGTAGCCTATTTGACACCTTTCATGGAGAAGGAAAAAGAGAAGTCGGGGGATCAGAGCAAAAACGCGGGAAAGATTCTCATGGCGACAGTGAAGGGGGATGTGCATGACATCGGGAAGAACATCGTGGGGGTAGTGTTGGCCTGTAATAACTATGAGGTGATTGATTTGGGGGTGATGGTGCCTTGCGAAAAGATTTTAGCGGAGGCGAAGAGTCGCGGGGTAGATTTGATTGGATTGAGTGGTTTGATCACACCTTCATTGGACGAGATGGTGACGGTGGCGGAGGAGATGAGCCGAGAGAAGTTTACCATTCCCTTGTTAATTGGGGGGGCGACGACGAGTGCGGCGCACACCGCGGTGAAAATTGCTCCTGCGTATAGCGGATCGGTGATTCATGTGATCGACGCATCGCGAGTGGTGGGGGTGGCGCAGCAGTTGCTTTCGGTGGAAAAGAAGTCGGCGTATTTGGCGAAGATTGGGGGAGAGCAGGCAAAGGCGCGGAGGGATTTTGCGGAGCGGAGGGCGGCGCAGAAATTGCTCTCAATTGAGGAGGCGCGGGGACGGGCGGCAAAAATGGATTGGTCACAGGATCCGGCAAAACCTGATTTTCTGGGGACGAAGGTTTTTGATTCTTTTCCGTTGGACGAGTTGGCGGGATATATTGACTGGTCGCCCTTTTTCCATGCTTGGGAACTACGGGGCCGGTTTCCCAAGATTTTTGATGATCCGGTGGTGGGGGTAGAGTCAAAAAAGCTTTATGAGGATGCGCAGGTCCTCTTGCAAAAGATTCTGAAAGAAAAGCGGATTCGGGCGCGGGGAGTGATGGCTTTCTTTCCAGCGAATGCCGAGGGGGATGATATTTTGTTGTATGAGGATGATTCCCGAAAGAAGGTACGGGCTCGATTGCACGGGTTACGTCAGCAGATGGCACGGAGTGATGGGGAACCGAATCGTTGTTTGACTGATTTCATTGCGCCAGTGAGTAGTGGAAAGAAGGATTATTTAGGGGCGTTTGCGGTGACGACGGGGCACGGAGTAGAGAAGTGGGCGAAGGAGTTGGAGAAGGAGCATGATGACTATCAGGCGATCATGCTGAAGGCGTTGGCGGACCGGTGTGCGGAGGCTTTTGCCGAGAAGATGCATGAATTGGCGAGGCAAGCGTGGGGCTTTGGAAAGCAGGAGGGGTTGACTAAGGAGGATTTGATTGAGGAGAAGTATCGGGGGATCCGGCCTGCAGCGGGTTATCCGGCTTGTCCTGATCACACGGAGAAGAGGGGTTTGATGGTGTTGCTGGATGCGGAGAAGAGTACGGGGATCGAGTTAACCGAGAGTTGCGCGATGAATCCTGCGAGTTCGGTCAGTGGGCTTTATTTTGGGCATCCAGAAGCAAGGTATTTCGCAGTGGGTCCGTTGGGAAAGGATCAGGTGGAGGACTATGCTCGACGGAAGGGGGTGGCTTTGGCGGAGATGGAAAAGTGGTTGCGACCGAACTTGGCCTACGAACCGAACAGTTAGTTGGGGATTGGGAGGAAGTGGATTCAATTCCATTGACCCGTTGGAGGGTCCATTTAGATTCAAGGCAATGAGACTATGTTCCTTTGCCTTTGTGGGATGGCTCAGCGTGTCGTTTATCCCTTTGGGTTGGGCCCAAGAGGCGAAGAAAGAGGAAAAGGTGAACTTGGTTTTTGGTAAGCCGATGGAGTTGGAAATGGAGATGGTGTCTGTGCCTGATTCAGTGGGATCGGGGGGTAAGTCTGCTCCTGCGATTGAGGATCAGAAGGCTAGTCAAGAGGGGCGATGGTTGCGGATCGACGTGCCTTTTTCCACGACGAACAAGTTTACGCCTGAGGTGAAGTTTAAATTTTCCTTGGAAGGTTATGAGGGGGTTCCTGCGGTGGAGGGCGGGAAGATGACGGTAAAGTTCGTGGTTTTAACGGGTGAGGCGACATATCGAGATGTACCGGCGGGTAAGAAGCATTTTGCAGGGGTTTTTCTTCCCCCAGCCTCGGTTTTGCGTTTTGCAGTGCACAAAACAGGTGGGGAGTTGGACTGGTCGAAAGGGTTGATGAATTTAAAGGTGGAGGCAACGGAGGGAGGGGCACCATTGGAGAAGGTGTTTGATTTGCAATCGGAGAAAGAGAAAGGTCCAAGCGGGCGGGGAGGAAAGAAGGATTTGGATTGGAATAAAAGCGGTGAAGCTACGGAGGTTTCGGGTGTTTTGCTACCGATTTACGAGACTCCATTCTGGCCTAAAGATTACAAACGGTATTCACAACCGAAGAAGCCATAAGCCTCTTTCGGCTTTCCTATGGCGTCTTTTTTGCGGCGATTGATTCTGGATGTTGGGGCGAATGAAATCCGCGTGGCGGAAGTGGTGCCAGACAGAAGTGGGGCACCGGTTTTTTCTCAATTGCGATCTTTGGGGTTGGGATTAGATCCGACGAAGCCAGCGGAGTTTTTTCCTGCGCTTCTTGCAGGAGTGGAGACTTTGGTAAAAGGGGCAGGGTTGAAGCCAGGACCTGCAACGATTTGTTTGGGGGGTCCTTCGGTTTTTACTCGGGTGATTAAGGTGCCGGTATCAGATCCGACACAGGTGGGGCAGATGGTGGGGTTTGAGGCGCAGCAGGCGATTCCAGCGATTGAGGAGGCTTGTTGGGATTTCCAGATTTTTCCTGCGAGCGAAGGAGCGACAGGCGAATTGGAAGCGTTGATTGTAGCGATGAAGCGGGATTCGGTGGACGAGGTGATGGCGGCGGCTTCGAAGGCGGGGCTACGGACCGATATGGTAGAGCTGGCACCGACAGCATTGATCAATGCTTTTCGTTATAATTATCCTGAGATGACGACTTGCACGCTCCTTTTGGAGATTGGGGCTAGGTCGACCAATATTGTGATTGTGGAAGGGAAGAAGATGTTTTGTAGAGTGGTGCCGTTGGGCGGGGCGACGGTGACGCAGGCGATTGCGGCGGATTTGCAGGAGTCCTTTGCGGGGGCGGAGGTTTTGAAGAGGGCAAAGGGATTTGTGCATCCTGGAGGTTCGTATGAGGATCCGGCGGATGAACAGACGGCACGAATGAGTAAATTAGCCCGTGGGGTGATGACGCGTCTCCATACGGAAGTGGAGAGGTCGGTGACATTTTACAGGAGTCAGCAAGCGGGTAGTCGGCCCGCGCAGGTTTTGTTGGCGGGCGGGGGGGCGTGTCTTGGGCTGACTGAGTTGTTTTTTCGGGAGAAGCTAAAGGTGCCGGTGGAATTCTTTCAGCCGTTTCGACGTGCGGCGTTGGGGGCGGGAGTGGTTCCAGCTGAGTTGGCTAAAACGTTTCCCTCGTGGGCTATCTTAGTGGGGGCGGCGTTGCGTTCTTTGCCCGACAGTCCGTGTCGGATTAACATACTAGGGTCGGTACAAAAAGCGGCGGTGGCAAAGACGAAAGACCGGCCAGCGATGATTGCAGCAGGGGTAGGGGTAGGATTGCTTTTACTTCTTCCTGGGTTGCATGGGTTTTGGCAATCGGAACGGATTCAAGGGCTACTTTCTCCGCAGACGGCGGAGGTGGAGGAGGCGGAGGCTGCCCTGGGCAAGGTGGACGCGGAGCAGAAAAAGGGAGTCGAGATATTGGGTTTGGCGGACAAGGCCTTGGGCTTGGAGGCAGAGCGGATGCGGTGGCCGATTTTATTGGCGGAGTTGCGTGCTAAAAGTTTGCCAGGAATGTGGGTAACGCAGATTGCTCTGGCTGGCGGTCAGGCCGTTTCTGAGGCGGAGGCGGGTGCGGGGGCGAAACCTGGGGCGCCAAAGATTGCGGTGCCGGTTTTAGAGTTGGGCGGGTTTTTCGAAACAAAATCAGAGGAAGCAGACTCCAAGGTGGTGGAAGATTTTCGTTTGGCCTTGGAGCAGGGCGGGGTTTTGCAAAAAGTGGAGACGACCCAGCGCGATACTCCAGAGAGGTCCGCTGATGGCAAAACCGAGCAGGTGGCTTTGAAGTTTAGGATGAGAGCGGAGTGGCCGGTCGGTGGGGTAATCAAGGGGGAGGCGGCGAAGAAGCCGGAGGCGAAATGAAAGGAAAGCTAACGAAACCGCAGATGATTGCCCTTGGGGCGGGCGCAGGTGTTCTTTTGCTTGGGTTGGTACTGGGCTTTTTCGGGCTGGGGGCGTTAGGGGAAACGCAGACTCAAGCGCAATCCTTAGCGGATCGGAAACTAAAGCCCGAGGTGGCGGCGGTGCTGGCTAGGCCGGGAGGAGCGGGGGCAGCACGGAAAGAGGCGGTGGAATTGGGTAAAATCACAGAGGATTTAGCGAAGGAGGAGGAGAAGGTAGTGGGAAGTTGGCGGGAGGGGTTGATCAAGGCATCGGGGCAAGGTCAGGATTGGTCGAGTGACCCGAACAAGTGGAAAGACAGATTGATTGCGGTTCATGACCAACTTCGAAAAAAAGCTGGGAAGAAGGGGGATAACAGTAAGGTAATTTTAGCGGATGATTTTTATTTAGGCTTGCAGGAGTATAAGCAGAAGAGTCCAACGGCCAGTCAGATTCCCAGTTTAGCTCTGCACCTTTCAGTGGCGGAGAAGTTAGTGGAGATTCTGATGGAGGCCAAAGGGGCGGCGAAAGAGGCCTATCCTACTCAGTGTATTTTGCAGGGTTTGGAGGGGCCAGCGGTAAAGGAGGTGGAAGTGGCAAAGCCTGAGGCGGGCAAGGCCAAGGTGGATGGGGGAGGTATAGTTCGAGAAAGCTATCGATTACAGATGGAGTGCTCGCCAGAAGTATTTTACGGGTTTGTGGGCCGATTATCGCAAGACCCTTGGCTGTTTGTGGTGATGGACCTTAACTTGGAAAATGAGCAGAAGGAGTTTCTCAAACGAAGTGAAGTGGCAAAAAGGTTTGAAGGTGAGAAAAGTCCTTCTGCAGTCGAGGGAGGGTCGCCTACGGAAAATGGACGGGAGAACGCGAATCCCCAGGAGGCAAAGCCTCTTTTGTTGGTCTTGGCTGGGAAAGAGCGGTTGAGAGTCGTGATGAAAATTGATTTTATGGGGTGGAAGATCCAACCCCCGGGCAAAGTATTGGCCCCAGGAAAGCCCTCATGAAGATATCCCCTTGGTTGATGGGTGGAGCGGGGGCTCTTTTCCTTGTTGGTTTGGTGGGTCTGGCCCTTGGAGTTCTGCGGCCAGGGGGAATCGAACCTGTCGAGGCATCTGGTGGCGGTGGAAAATCGGCAGTGGCAGAGTTCAGGCAAAAGGCGGCTTTGAGTGTGGCGGCCTTGGCAAAAAAGAGTGGGCAAAAAGACTTGGCGGTTGAGGATTGGAAGGGGCACCGAGTGTTTGTTTCACGTAGCATTGTTTTTCTTCCAAAGGAGAATGAGCCCGTCCAACCGCTGAATGAGAAGCAGATTACGGAGGACGGAATTGAGGTAGGTTGGAAACTGAAGTATGGTTTTTCTCCTGAAGATCCTCAGGTGGCGGATCAGGATGAGGATCAAGACGGCTTTACGAATAAGGAAGAGTATGACAAAAAGACCGATCCGAAAGACTCTGCGAGTAGTCCTTCCAAGTGGGTCAAGGTGAAGATTACTTCTGTGGATCCGGTGAAACTCTCGATTGGCTTTTCTGGGAAAAGCGAAGGACGTTATACGGTTCGCTTTAAATTAGGAGTAAAGCCGAAGGATGTGGATGTGGTGGTGGGGGACAAGATATGGGTTTTGGCAGGGAATAAAACAGTCGAGATTCTGAAAAGTGAAACGGAGGCGAAAGCGAAGACAGGAGGAACGAATAGCTGTCCGCACGCCATTCCGCTGATGGTGAAGGAGTACAAAGATAACAAGGGAAAAAGAATGGATGAAAAGACGAAAACAGAGAATGATTATGATGATTCGATGTTAGTGTTGCAGCGGATGGATGAGCTGGCTGGCCCGATTAACATAATGCTAGATGAGAGGGGTAAAGCGCGTGGGGTAGAGTGGAGTGTTGGGGATATACGTTTGATTTCTCTGGTGCCAGGGGAGGGGGAGATGGGTCCTTATCGGGTGGGGCAATCATTCCCTTACGCAGGGAAAATATTTGCTGTGACGGAAGCGACGCCGTTAAAAGTTTCCCTCAAGATGATTCCTGAGGGTGAATCGGTCTACATTTTGCCGAATACTGCTTCAACTTTACTTCCCAAAACTCCCTAGTCATTGGCAAGTTCTTCCCAAGACAGGGGGAGCCTCGTTGACCTGACCCACCCCTGAGCTCGTAAGGTTATCTCTTATGAGATCGCCGATGGCCCTCGTCTTGGTTTCTTGGTGGACTTTTGGGCTAGTATGTAGCCAAGGAGAAGAGGGGGGAACTGATATCGCTGAGTCTCCCTTGCCTCCACGACAGGCTACGGCAGCTGAAATGACCCAAAGGGAGATTGATCGAAGGAGAGAGGTCACGTTCCGATTGAATGAAAATTTAGATCTGGCAGAGCGCCTTTATCAGGCGGGGGAATGGGAGCATGCACAAGCGAAATTTCGATTGGTCATGCAGCAAACCGATCCGCAGACCGCTACCTCAGGATTTTATCAGCGGGCTCGGACGGGGGTGGCAAAGTCCTTAGCGGCGAAAGCTTTGGCGCAGGAGAAGGCAGGGAAAACTGCCGAGGCGGCTGGCCTGATGAAACAGGCCTCGGATCTTGATCCGACCAACCCGATGGTGGCAAAACAATCCGCATCGATGCAGGAGCAGGCGGCTAGGTTAGCTGATCCTTATGAAGGGAATGTAGCGGCAACCAGTGATCTGGTGGAGAAAACAAAAGAGATAAAGAGGTTATTGTCTTTGGCGGATCAGTTGGCGGAAACGGGGCAGTACCGAGATGCAAGGAAGAGGTTGGATGATGTATTGCGGATCGATCATTATAACTTTGCTGCGACGACAAAGATCGAGCAATTAGAGCAGAAGCGAATTATTTCAGCAGATCTACGCCATGCCGCTACTCGGGAAAAGGCGTTGGCCCAAGTCACGGAAGCTTGGAACCCCCCAATTCCTGCAGTGCCAAGCGAAAAAGGGAATCGTACTACTGGATCAAGCACGAGTTCGAATTCAGCTGAGATTTTAAAAAGTCTTGCCAGTATTAAAATTCCAGAACTTGTTTTTAATGAAAAACCAATTCGGGCGGCGGTGGAAGAGTTACGGAGGTTGAGTGAGCAGTACGATCCAGAAAAAAAAGGCCTTAATATTGTTTTACGACTTCCGACTGCCACGACTGGGGTAGACCCTGAATCTGCCACAATCAGCTTGGAGCTTCGCGACGTAAACCTGCAGACGGCTTTAAAGTATCTTTGCGAACAGATTCGTGGCGGAGACAAGCTCCGCTTTGAAGTTGAGAACAGTGCTGTATTTCTCCTTCCGGTGACTGAGTCTGGCGGACAGCTAGAAACTCGAAGTTATAACCTTCCTCCGAGTTTAGTGGCTAATCTTGGGACGACGGAGACTGATCCGAAAAAAGTCGGCGACCTAATTTTAGCTGGGATCGGGGCTGACACTACAATCAAAGATTCCTCAGCCATCTGCTTTCGAGAGACCGCAAAACTGGTTGTGAGAAACACAGGAAGTGAACATGCCAAAATCGAGCAGAGAATAAGAGATTCCTCCAATGAAGAATCGCAGAAGCAGTTTGAGATTGAATCGAAGTTTCTACAATTTACGGAAAATGACCTAAAGAACTTTACATTCAACTATAATATATCTGCCAATGCAGATATTCCTACTTCTTTATTGCCTGGGGCCACTCCAAACCCGGTAGGATTCGGTACGCAGACTACTGGTCTTCGTGGGACGAGTGGTTTAGATCCGAATGGGGTTGCCCTAGCGGGATTAAAGCAGTTGTTAGATCCTAATAATCTTCAGGCTAATTCGAATCAGATAGGGATTAACGGGCAGATATATAATAAAGGTTTTGCTGCAATTCTTCAGCTGTTGCAAAACGCCTTAGGAAAAGACTTGGTTGCAGCACCCCGGGTAACTTGTGCTGATGGCAAGGACTCGACGATAATTATTGCTCGAGAAATGCGCTATCCGACAAGTTATACTCAGCCGACAGTGCCGGCTAGCGACAACGGTCAGGGTTCTGGGTTTATTTTGCCAGCTAATCCAACAGGCTTCGAATCAAGAAACGTTGGAGTGTCTTTGAAGGTCAATGCGAGCTCAACAGCTTTGCCTACCGCGGTAGATATCAAAATCGATAATCTGGAGGTTGTTGATTTCTCGGGTTTTATTAATTATGGTACTGTAATTGCCACTGTCACCTATGGAGGCAATGGAGTCGACGCTCCTCTAGCGTCGCCTGCCGCAGTAGTCCCGCCAGCGCAATCTCCTTATCTGGTGCCTATATTTTCCAGAAAATCGCTTACATCTCAAATTAGAATGCTTGATGGGCAAACGTTCGCGATTGGAGGGCTGATTGCAGAAGCGGATCAGATGGTAGACGATAAGGTTCCTATTTTTGGTGACTTGCCTGTGATGGGGCGGTTTTTTAGGAGTGAAGTTTCTCAGAAAGTTAAAAACAACTTAGTTGTTTTTACGACCGTAAGAATTATCAAGCCTGACGGGACCCTACAGTATCCTGAGGCTGATGAGAATCCTGAGTACCAACAAAGTGGATCAGGGGAGATGATGTCGGCCGTGCCATGAAGCCTTTTTTCGTAATTATTTTCTCGTTGGTACTACTCTCTGCTCCGGCATGGAGCGAGCCCGAGAAGTTGCAAAATAAAGTGGAGGAGGAAACAGCACGGCGCGAGCAGTTGTTACAGCCCTTGGCTGTCGCTTACGGTAAAAGCCGTGAGATAGCAGAGAATGGTCAGACTAGACAAGCGTGTGATGATTTGGAATTAGCGTACCAAAATATACCTGAATCGCTTACTGGTACTCCCCTAGCGAAGAAAGTTCAAAAGACCTTGAGCAATTTACAGGCAGCTTTAGGGGAGTCCGCTGGCAAGCAGAACCACTGGCCCGAGGCAAGGAAGCGAGCTTTAGCATCACTGCGGTACGATCCAACCAATGAGAAGGCGTTGGAGCAGTTGAGGCAGAGTGATGAGGTACTGCGGCGCGGCACAGTAGGGGGAGAGGCGGTGAATCCTGCTTTGAGCACCAAATTTTTCGACCGACTGAGCGGGGTTCGGAATGGTTTAGAGGAGGCCCAAGCATTTAGAGAGACGGGTCAGTTAGACAAGGCGGAGCAATCTTATGAAGATGTACTAAAGAATGACCCTTTCAATCAAGTGGCCACTGATGGAATTAAAAAGATTTATATGGAAAGATCTCTAGTGGCCGAAAAGGCCAAAGACGTCTCAAATTTGGAGCGAAAGAGGGAGGTCGTTGAGGCTTGGAACAACATCTATCCAAAAGCTGACATTAAAAATGGCGGTATTGATGCTGTTGGTGGGGCGATGACACGTTCTCCGAGTTTTTCGATCGAGAACAAGTTAAGAACTACGATTATTCCTCAAATCGATTTTGAGGGAGCAGATCTTGAGACAATCCGACGGGCGCTGATTACGCTTAGTCGTCAGTATGACCCAGAGGTTAGTAAGGGGGGGGTTAATTTTGTGGTAAGCTCTGATATTACTGATGCATCGCTGGTTAATTTGCGTTTGCGACAAACATCCTTGGCTGAAGTTGTCAAGTATGTGTGTCAGATCGCTGGAATCAAAACACGAATCAATGAGGTCGGCGTTACCTTTAGTCCCTTGGTGGAGACTCGGCCTGACCTGATTCCCCGTGATTTTCGAGTCAGCCCTTCCTTTTTTAAGGGGACAAGTGAGATAACCGATATTTCGCCACTATCGGCAAAATATGGCTCGACCAACAATACGGGAAAGAGCGCTGGGGCAGGTCAAAATGAGCAGCAGAAACTAACAAGCCTCGGGGTGGTGTTTCCGCCTGGTGCTTATGCTGTATACAACCGAAACACCTCTCTGTTGAAAGTTGTTAATAATGCGGAGATGCTTGATCTAATTAGCCAGTTGATTAGCGCATCTGAAGAGGAGACTCTATTGATACAGGTCGGTGTGCGTTTGATTGAAATCAATCAGAGCGATTTAGATAGCATCACGGTCAATAGTAAGTTTGGAACTGCGGCGGTAGGAGTCCCCATCCCAGGTGGTGGTGTCACTCCAATCACGCCAGCGGGAGGAACTGGAGTCAATGGACAGCTGAATCAGATTCAAGGTGTCGGTCTTTTGCAGAATAACAATCTTACTTCATTTCTGGCTCCAGGCGTTTTGGCTGGAACTAATTCGAATGCGAGCTACAGCGAAAACACCATGACCCTAGGGGGCTTTTTAAATACAATGCAGTTTAGTAGCTTGATAACGGCGATTTCTCAAAAAAATAGTGCGAATGTCTTGGCGAATCCATCGATTGTGCTCAAACGGGGGCACAAGGGAACAATAAGCTCGATACAAGAGTTTAAGTACGTGAAGGAGTATAATGATCCGCAAGATAGTATCGCACAGATCACTTTGCTAGGTGGCGCAACTGTGCCTGGTCCCGAAACTGTGATTGGCTCCTTTCCTTCCTCAATTAGCGATATCGTTCCGATCGGGGTCGAGTTAGGTGTTGAGGCCGATGTGATCGGCGCTAGCAGGGTACTGATGAAGCTTGAGCCAACTTTCATAGATTTTGAGGGAAACATTAATTATGGTGCCGACATAATTTCGACTTATGCGAGCAGGCCACAGCAAGGCATTCCTCCCGCCACGAACCCAGTGCTTATTCTCACAAACGTAATCAATCAACCCGTATTTATTAAAAGAGAGGTGAAGCTAGAATCCATTGAGGTGGCGGATGGTCACACCGTGCTGATGGGAGGTCTCTTGCGAGAAGACATTCAGACGGTTGATGAAAAGGTTCCTTTGCTTGGGGACGTGCCGATTTTCGGCAGGGCTTTTCGGGGAAAGACGGAGCAGGCGGTAAAAAAGAATACGCTTATTTTTGTCACTCCCAGAATTCTGCGAGTCGATGGTCAACCGCTGAATCCGACGGCGGGAGCGCCCACTACGGCCGCTAATTCTGATTCGCCTTAACCCTTTATTTTCGAATTAGACGGTAGGGAAACTCTTCAGGAATATCTCGGGTGTTACCTGCTGACCATCCTGCTAAGTTTGCCAAAGTGTATCCTGCCCCACCAAAAACAAAGTAGAAAACCGAACTCGCCACGTCTGCCGTCTCTGATTTGGCATACCAGAGGCGTGGTTTGAGATCAGCAGGACCATTCGCTGGGAGATCAATGCCCCCGCGACGGGTGTCAGGCCCTATTTTAATTTTCTCGAGTGATTCGTAGCGAACCCAGACAGGTTTGAGAATGGGCTCAGCGTAGCGGGAGGGTTTCTGTCCGGATGTGGGCGGTGGCCCTTGGTGAACGCGAGTTGCCTCCGCTTCTTGGATTGAGGGAGAATCGATGGGGAGTTGGAGGATTTGGCGGTAGGTGCCTGCAGGAAGAAATAAAGTTTGGCCTGAATCTGGATCGAGAATTTCCACGTCTTTAGGAAGATTGAGGTTCGCGTTTTCTGGGGTGATGGGATTTTTCTTTTTGTTCTCGGGCAAGAGGTAGTTGGCCGAACCTGTTTCGGGTTCAGGGATGGTGGATCGGCTATTCCTATTTCTGGGAATGGTGAAGGCAGCTGCGGAGTCGTCGCTGCGGGTTCGTCCTGCGGCATGTGCGGGTTTGGGAATTATGAAAATTGGTTCTCCTGCCTGCTGGGTTGTAGAGTTTGTTGGCGCAGGGACCGAAAGGCGGGCGGGACGAAGGGAAACAGGGACAGGGGTATTTTCGGGAACTTCTCCTTGGGCTTGGAGGGGGGTGTGTACGAGGACGGCTCCGTTGGCTAAAGTGAAAATAAACCGCAAGAAATAGGGTGAGGGGTGGATTTTCATCGGACAAGGCCAATGCGGCGTAGCCATACAGCGGCTACTGGGTGCTGAGCGCTCCAGCCTTGAAGTTCCCAAAGCCAGCCGACTTTTTCGGCGAAAAGGTAGAGTCCGCCTAATCCGAAAAGGATGATGGACCCTGTGCCCGCGAAAAACGCGGGAATTCGGTTGCCCTGTCCTAAGGCGACGGTGAGGCGAGTAGTGACGAGGAAACCAAAGAGAACGAAGACGCTGCTGAAGACGGTAGCGGCGACGTTGCGGCGGGCATCGGTCATGCCGAAGGCGATGCCAAAAAGGCAGAGCAAGGGGCAGGCGAGTGGGTAAGCCATTCGATTCCAGTGCTCGGTGGCATAAGGGGCGCGTAGTCGGTCGTTGAGGCGACCGCGGTCGGTTGCGAGGCGAGCAACATCGGGCCAAGGGAGTTCATCGGGTGGCAGAAGCTTAGCAGCGAGGGTTTCGGGAGGCTCGGTGAGCTCGGGTAAAACCAGTTCGGGAAGGATCGGGCCGAGACTTTCCGGGCCGCCCGCGGTGGCGTACTCGGCCCGACGAACGCCCGAAAGATGCCAAACTCCGCTACGATAGGCGCCAGAGCTAGCAAAAATTTTTGAGAGATCGTGGCCTGCCGGTTCGGTGCGGAAGAGAATTTCTACGTTTTGCATAGTTTTCTCCTTCAAATTAATTTGGCCGATGTACCAGATGGTTCCTTGGGTGGTTTCGGGTGAGGAGGGGGAGCGATAGACGATCTGGTTGAAGATATTTTCTTCGATGGGTTCTTGTTTGATCTGTTTTTTTACCTTTTCCCTTCCTGCCTGAGCGGTGGGAGAGAGGGAGAATGAAAGAACGTAAAGTACGACAGAGAGTCCTGCGCTACAGAGGAGAAAGGGGCGAGCGAGGACGACAGGACTCATTCCAGCGGCGAGAAGGGCGACCGATTCGCGGTGGCGCGAAAAGTAGGCGAGGACATAGAGAGTGGCGAAAAGGACGGCCACAGGGAGAATCGATTGAGCCAGATCGGGTAGCTGAATGATGAAGTATTTGGCAAGAAGGTAAAAGGGAGGATTCTTTTCTACAAGCCGCCCTAATTTATCAAAGATGTCGAACATCAGCCAAAGAACAAAAAGGGCGGCAATGATAAAGCCCAAGGGAACGATGACTGAGCGCCAAAGATATTTTTCGACGATTTTCATGTTTCGTGCGAACCTAGAAATAGCACCTTTATGAATCTGACCCACGATCTTTCCGCACTGGAGGAAACCGTCAAGCGGTGTCATGCGATTGTTCCTGCGGTGGAAGCGGCGGGGCGAGCTTTGGCGGAGAGGGTGAAGGCGGGAAGTAAGGTGTTGACCTGCGGGAATGGGGGAAGTTCGGCGGATGCGATGCATTTTGCGGAGGAGATGACGGGAAGATACCGCGCAAATCGCAGGGCTTTACCCGCACTGTGCCTTGCGGCCGATGGCTCGGCCTTGACCTGCATCGCAAACGACTGGTCCTTTGCAGAGGTTTTTTCACGGCAAGTGGAGGCCTTTGGACAGAAAGGTGATGTGCTGATTGTCTTTAGCACGAGCGGAAAATCTCCAAATATTATCAAGGCTCTCGAGGCGGCAAAAAGTCGCAACATGCTATGCTTAGGTGCTTTAGGAAAGGATGGAGGCTCGGCAAAGAGGCTTTGTGATCATGCGATTGTTGTGCCGAGTGAGGACACATCGCGGATTCAGGAGATTCATGGTTGGCTGATTCATTCGTGGTTGGAATGTGTGGAAGCGTTGGCGATTGGTAAGCCCTAGGGGGCGAGGACTTTGTCCTTGGAAGGGGAGCCGTTTTTCGATAAGGTTTTTCTTTCGTCAACGTCTTTCGAATTTGCCCCCAAGATAAGGGCCGAGAGGCAGCTAAGTTGGCGGGAGTAAGGAGTTAACTTTATGGCGGTTGTTATTCGCTTGCGCA
>CANIEM010000048.1 GCA_947466515.1 Verrucomicrobia subdivision 6 bacterium
CTCCTTTGAAGGTGTGAAAGGCACGGAAGATCGAGTTGATTGTACCTGCATCGGAGGGGTTGCTTTCTAGGACGATCAATCCTTGCTCCATGTTGTGGAGTAGTTCGAGTGATTCTCCGTGAAACTCACGGAGTAGTTCCGCGTCGTCTTTTAGATTTAAGATAATGTATTTTTCATCTCCTGTGGGAGAAGTGCAAAGTGGCGTGGTGGATTTAGGCTGGGAAGGAGCAGAGGGGGGGGTGGGTTTGGACCATTTTTCAGGCCAGGAGGGCATGGGGGCTTTTTTATCCCAAGAAGTTAGAACTTGGCTCATCCAAGTGTGCCATTCATTAAAATGGTGAATCGCTTCTGTGGTGAACTTGCCAGTTCCATCGAGTATATGGTCTATCCACTTCCGCGCTACTTGAAGACCTGAAGAGACTTCCATGGGAGATTCCTGAGCGGCTAACTCCTCGAGATCCATAATAAATCGGTTTACTGGCAGGAGGCCGGTGTCCTGCTCGGGCACGACAAAAGCAAGCTCCTCCGCTAACTGATTAAGAATCGCTGTCGCCCGAATTGAACCAGTGAGTTGGGGGGCAGCAGGGTTCATCATTAAAATCTTATCTTTAGAGCAACAGGGCAATCAAGATATGGTTTCGATTTGCCCTCAGGCAGGACAGTTTTTTCTAGAAGGCCCGAGAGCAGAGTGGGCCGAGATTTGCTACGATTCGGAAACTCTGTGACTCAAACCGCTAAAGGAACTGCGCCGGGTTGGCCATCAGCTGTGGGCGGAGGAATTCGATAAGTGATTCGACCTTTGGTGAGGTCGTAGGGGGACATTTCCATTTTAACTCGATTACCGATGTTAAGCCGGATGTAATGTTTGCGCATTTTACCAGAAATATGAGCAAGAACAGTGTGGCCGTTGATGAGTTCGACACGAAAGAGGGTGCCTTTGAGCACCGACTTAACGACTCCTTCTACTTCGACTACTTCACCTGCCATAAGAGAGAAAGCCTACCTGAAGGGCAGGGAGAAAGGAATCTAATTCCCTAAGCTGGTTAAACTTTGTCGTGAATTCCGCATTCACGTTTCCAGCCGAAATGACGCAGTTCGGCTGGATCGGAAACTTCGTCGAGGCGCTTGGTGGTAACACGATCACCAATGGAAACATAGCCTTGAGCCCAAAGAGGATGGTAGGGAAGAGAGTGCTCTTTGAGGTAGAGTCCGATATCACGGTCGGTCCATTCAAGAATAGGAAGAAGTTTGTAGCGGGCTTTCTGCCGGACGAGGATATCAAGACTTTGTCGAGATTGTGAGGAGCTACCGCGCAGTCCAGCGACCCAGACGGAGGGATTGAGTTCTGCGAGCGCTCTTTGTAGGGGTTCGACCCGAATAATTTCATGAAACTTTTCTAATCCTGAGGGACCTTCTTGCCAAAGGAGTCCGTGTTGGCTCTCGATTTGGGTCGGAGTGAGCAGGGGTCGATAAGTTTTTAGGTTAAGTCCTAAACGAGTGGTTAATTCTGAAGCGAATGCGAGTGTTTCAGGAAAGTGGTATCCAGTATCGATGAAAATGATTGGTAAGGAGGTAGATATTTGTGAGGCCCAGTGAAGGAAGGCAGCGGATTGGGCTCCAAAGGAGGTCGTTAGAACTACCTTTTCAGGAAAGGATTCGATAGCCCATCGTAACCGGTCGGAAGGGGATTTGGCCTTGAGATCGGGTTCGGTTGAGGGGTAGAGGTCTTGAACCTCAGGCCGACCCTTGGAAGTAGCGCGAATCATGCTTGCAATTTACATGTAAACCATACAAAGTCTATCGTTTATGTCATATTTGCAACATCTTGAGGATCATAGCATTTATATACTTCGCGAGGCTTTTGCGAATTTTAAAAACATGGCTATGCCGTGGTCGATGGGTAAGGATTCGAATACTTTGATATGGCTAGCGAAGAAGGCGTTTGCGGGGAAAATTCCGTTCCCGCTGCTCCATATTGATACGACGTATGAGTTTCCCGAAATGCTTTCTTTTCGGGAGTGGGCACGAAAGCACTACGAGTTGGATCTAATTGTGATGATCAACGAGGAGGCTCGGAAGCGCGGGGTAGGGTATGAAACACACGATCCTGTGACGGTAACTCATGAGCTGAAATCGGCTGCCCTGCAACAGGCATTAGCGAAGTATAAGTGGGATGCTTTAGTCACAGGTATACGCCGAGACGAGGATTCGACCCGTGCGAAGGAGCGGTACTTCTCTCCGCGGACCGCGGAAAACGAGTGGGAGTACCGTGATCAACCGCCTGAGTTTTGGGGGCAGTTCACCACGGCGGTTGGTCCTGGGGAGCACGTGCGGGTGCAACCTCTCTTGGATTGGACTGAGTTGGATGTTTGGGAGTATGTCCGACGCGAAGGCATTCCAATTCCCAAGATGTACTTCGCTCAAAATGGGCGACGTTACCGTTCTCTGGGTTGCTGGCCGATCACTAAGTCGATCGAGAGCTCGGTCGACACTATTGAAGGAATCGTGACGGAGCTCAAAACGACGAAAACTTCAGAGCGGGCGGGTCGGGCTCAAGATCACCACGAACGCAATGCCATGCAGAAACTGCGGGCGAAGGGGTTCATGTGAGCCAAGGAGTGGTCATGCCTCCTGCACCGAAGCCGGTGCTGAAGGATTATGTTCCAGTCTTTTTTCCGCCACGGCAAGGGGGTGCAGGAGCGTCTGGCGGAGCTGAGGAGGCTCGAACAAGTATTGTGGTGGTGGGTCATGTGGATCATGGAAAATCGACTTTGATTGGGCGGCTACTGGCGGATACCGGCTCCCTCCCTGAGGGGAAATTAGAGGCAGCGGAGAAAGCTTCGCGAGAGGAGGGCATGCCCTTGGAGTATGCCTTTCTCTTGGATGCTCTTTTAGAAGAGCAGGCGCAGAATATAACTATCGATACGACGCGCATCGGGTTTCGTTATGAGGGTCAATCATTCGAAATTATTGATGCTCCAGGACACCGAGAATTCATTAAAAACATGGTCACCGGTGCGGCGGCTGCAGAGGAGGCGGTTTTGCTGATTGATGCGAAGGAAGGATGTAAGGAGCAGACTCGTCGACACGGTCTGCTACTTTCTCTACTTGGCGTGTCGCAGGTTATTGTTGCCGTGAATAAGATGGATCTAGTGAGCTGGGACGAGGTCCGCTTTCGTGAGTTAGAGAAAGAGATTCGCGAGTATCTCGGCGGACTTAAGATCATTCCTCGTGAGGTCATCCCCATTTCTGCACGAGAGGGGGCGACAGTCATGCGGCGCGACTCCAAGAATCTCGGGTGGTGGAAGGGACCTACTTTATTAGAGGCTCTCGTGGCAAGTCGTGCAAAGAAATCCTCTGGTGACGAGGGGCCCTTGCGTTTCAGCGTTCAGGACGTTTATCGGTTCGATGAAAGAAGAGTGGTGGCAGGTAAACTAGAAAGCGGAACGATTCAGGTGGGCGATCCAGTGGTGTTTTTTCCTGATCGTAAAACGAGTCGAGTCAAAACAATTGAAACCTGGGGTGAGGATCAGGCCACCACGCGGGTTGGAGCGGGGCGATGTGTGGCGGTTACCCTGGAGGAGCAAATTTTCGTGGAGAGGGGTCATGTAGGATCTCTGCCTGATCATCCTCCAGTGGAATCACGGGAGGTTCGCGCCCGTATCTTTTGGTTAGATGCCGAGCCCTTGCGACTGCAAGCGCCGGTGACGCTTCGTCTGGGCACCCAATCGGTGGAGACACGTCTTGTCGCGATCGACCGTGTGGTGGATGCGGACAAGTTGGAGGCGGTCAAGGAGGCACGGGAGGAGGTTGGTCGATTTGAAGTGGCAGAGGTGAGACTTCGTTGCCGTCGTCCATTGGTATATGACGCTCACGATCAGGTGGCGGCAACAGGTCGGTTTGCCTTACAGCGAGGGTCGCGAATTGGGGGCGGAGGCATTATTATTTTCGCTGAGTATTCCCTTTCTTTGGCGAAGGCGGTAAAAGCAGAGCACCTGACTTGGACCGAGGGGCGGGTTACTTCCGAAGCTCGAGCGGCACACTTCGGTCATGAGGGAGCTATTATTTGGCTGACTGGTTTATCGGGATCGGGCAAGTCGACTATTGCGGTGGCGCTGGAGAGTCTTCTCTTTCGAAGAGGGATTGGTTCAATGATCCTTGATGGAGATAATTTGAGGCACGGGCTCTGTGCCGATCTCGGTTTTAGCCTTGAAGACCGAGCGGAAAATATTCGCAGGGCGGGTGAGGTGGCCAAGTTGATGGCAGAATCAGGCTTAGTGGTGATTAGTTCGTTGATCTCTCCCCTACGAAAGGAGCGTGAAGCGGTGCGGGCCTCCTCCCATAGCGCTGGGTTAAGTTTTGCGGAGGTTTACATCAATGCGCCAATCGAAGCCTGTGAAAAACGAGATCCGCGAGGCCTTTATCAAAAAGCGCGAAAAGGAGAGATTCGTGGATTTACGGGGATCGATTCGCCCTATGAGAAACCAGATAATCCAGATCTAATTTTGCATACGGACAAGGAAAGTGTTGAGGACTCGGTCGCCAAGCTTTTGGGACATGTCTTAGGATTAGTTCAGCTAAAAGAAAAGGATCAGGAAAGCGCGGGTGGCCCTGGGGGGCAGATTTAAATTTTATCGCGGGCTTCAAAGCCCCAAGAGCTTCCCTGCCAGATGGCGCTACCTGTACTTGCGCGAAAGATTCGATCTTGCAAAGCGGGGGCGAGATCGGAGGGCGGGATCGGATCGATGAGAATGGCATGAGGGGATTGAGAATCAGCGATTCGGAGTAAGCGGTAAAGATTCTGAGCTGCTTCCTGTGGGTTTTGGTTGGGAGATAAGATATGTGCGTGGTCGGGTCTGGATTCTTGCGGGGAGTGAAAAAGAATATGCTGAAAGTTGGGTAGAAAGGTTTTTATCGGTTGGCGGCAACAGTACAAAGGAGAATGGGGAGCGTAGTGGGAGGCGAGCATGCCAGGGGAGTTAGCAGGCGCATCCTGAAGTTGAGTGCGACAAGAAAATTTGCACTCTAACCCGAGAAGCTGAGAGATGGCTTGGGCGGTGATTACGCCTGGTCTGAGGATGGTGGGTTGGTTCTGGGAAAAGGAAACCACGGTGGATTCAATTCCGTTGTGGCAGGGGCCACCATCGAGAATTAAGGGGATTTTACCATCCAGCTCCTGAAGAACTGCCGAGGCATCGGTTGGGCTGATTCGACCGAAGCGATTGGCGCTGGGGGCGGCCAAGGGAGCTCCAATTGCGGTTAGGAGTTGTTGGGCTCCGAGATGGGAAGGACAGCGTATGGCTACGGTTTCCAGGCCCGCGGTAACCCCAAAGGGAACCTTCGGGCCACGGGGAAGAATGAGGGTGAGGGGGCCAGGCCAAAATGCTTTAGCGAGAAGTTGACTGTTCTGCGGAATGGGGTCGGTGATCACACCGTTGGCTCGGGCTTGAGCAAGATCGGTAGAAGGAAGATGGAGGATAAGAGGATCGGTGGATGGGCGACCTTTGGCCTCGAATATCTTCTGGACTGCGGCGGGTAGAAGGCCGAGAGCCCCAACGCCGTAGACAGTTTCTGTGGGGAAGGCGACTAAATCTCCCTGGCGGAGAATATGGCAGGCCTCTTGGATCGACGCTGACGAGATGGGAAGAACCCTTGTTTTCATCTTGGCAGTCTAAGAAGAAACTTATGCGGTGGAAAGCCGAGGACCTTTTCCTCGACTTCCCCCCCGCAGAGATTGCACGCTGGAAGAATGAGTCTTTCTTCTCAATCTTGGCAGGCGATTGTGCGCGAGGCTGCCTCGCGGGCGGTGGGCGAAGATGTTGGGCCTTTGGATATCACCAGTCGCCTAGTCGTACCTGCGTCGGCTCGAGCGGTGGCATCCTTAGTATGCCGAGAGTCCTGTATACTTGCGGGGTTGGATGTGGCGGAGGCAGTTTTTAGGGAAGTGGACGGCTCGTTGCGGTGGTCGACCGCGTGCCTTGATGGTCAGGTAATTCAGGCGGGGGTGGTTGTCGCTGAGGTTCGCGGACCGGCGCGGGCTATTCTCTCGGGAGAGCGTTGCGCCTTGAACTTCTTACAAAGACTTTCTGGGGTGGCAACGAAAACGGCGGAATATGTGAAAGCGGTAGAAGGAACTCAAACAAAAATTCTGGATACACGAAAGACCACTCCTGGATTGCGGGCCTTGGAAAGGCAGGCGGTTCGTTCGGGTGGCGGAACAAATCATCGCGGTGGTTTATACGATGGGATTCTAGTGAAAGAGAACCACCAGGTTTTTATGAATGACGGAGTTTGGGGGGAGACCTTAAGAAGAGCTCGAGAGGAGTACCCTGATTTATGTTTGGTGGTTGAGGCGGATACTGTGGAGTTGGCTGAGAAGCTACTATCTCAACCGATTGATCGGGTTCTTTTGGACAACATGTCAAACGAGGAGGTGGGTCGAGTGGTGGCGCTACGAAAGAAGATGGCATCGAGAGTCGGGCTTGAGGCTTCGGGCGGGGTAACGGTGGCGCGAGCTCGGGAGTTAGCGGCAGTAGGAGTGGAGTGGGTGAGTGTTGGTGGCTTGACTCACAGTGCAAGGGCGATCGATTTTAGTCTCGACCTGATCGCTGAGTAGGAGCGGGAAACTACTTCTTTGCGGGGACAGCCCCGGCCGCAGGCTGGTTCATCTGAATATTAAACTGCGTGACGATTTCTTTGGCCTCATTATTCGTCAAGCTGAGGCGCATAAGATCTTTGGCAAGATTCTCGAGCTTATCAGAAACTGTTTTATAGCGGTTGATGGCCTGCTGTGCGTTAAGGACGGTTTGGTTAACCGATTTCCTCTCCTGCACAATGGAGGTTAACTGAACAAGATTGACGACCAAGAGTGCTCCTAGGACCGTGACTAAGGGCCAGACGCAGGAGGCAGGGGATTCGTAAGACTGGTTTTCGTCGTTCATGGGTTGGATTTTGCCTCAGCTTTCTCATCGAGTTTAACGTTGAGCTCATGTTTTTTAAGGATTTCACGGAAGGCAGGCTCTTTTTCACCTGCCATCGCTATACGAATACTCAGATTGCGGAGGACTGTCTCCATCTGAGGACCATTGGCGACTTGAGATTGCACCGCTTGGATCTGGGAAATTGCCCCGCGGGTGCTGAGCCCAAGGAATAAGTTTACAAGTAGGAGGACGCTGACTAGGCCCGATAAAGACCAGAGGACAATTCGTTGCATAGAGAACTATTAGGACTTCCTTGGTTAACGGTCAACTGGTCTCTGCCTCATTGATCTAACCGATGTGGATATCTTTTAAATAAGAAGAAAGCAGGTATTTGAATTATTTCTTGGTGGAAGGCAGGGGTTTACTGATAGGTGAGGATGATTCAATAAAACCTCGAGTGCCCGTAGTTTTTTTAGAGTGATGATTCGAGAACCAACCCGAGCCTTTGTTTTGCAGGGCGAAGTACTTCTTTGATTTTGCGGATGATATCGCCCGATAGGCTTTGGAGTTCACTCTTGGGTAAGGCTGAAGAGAGCAGAGAAAAAGGCAAACTCGAATCAAAATAACCGGTGCGGGAGGGATTCGAACCCTCGGTACGGTTTTACCCGTACAACGGTTTAGCAAACCGCCGCATTCGACCACTCTGCCACCACACCCGGAATAAAAACCCTAGAACAATCTTGGGAGGAGCGCCAACACGGATTTATCCGAAAAATTTGATCTCCCCAACAGGGAAGGGCGTCTAGGCGGAACTCCCGTGTCAGACGGAGTTAATTACCGTAGGTGCCGCCGGAGGGACTGGGCTTCTCTGTATCTGGAGTTGCGGACGGAGCAGGGGCAGTCGCTGTTGCTACTTTCTTGTTTCCACTTGGTAAAGCATCGGTCCCGTGAGTTACTGATTGGTCGAGACGAAAAACCTTGAGGACATCTTCAAAAGGATTTTGGTTGGATCCTGGTTTTGTGCGGGAGCCGATACCTGCTTGCGAAACGGAGTAGGCGTGGGCGGGCCCACCTGTCTTTAGGTTTGTCACCGTCGGCATGGGATTGAGTAGGTTATTCTGAGGCGCGGGCGGTTCCTCTTCTTGAGCCCGTCGCTGGCTGACATAAATTTCATACTCACTTTCCGACATGCCAGAAAGTTTTAGTTCTTTAACAATCTTTCCTCGCGCGAGTAGATCTTTTTGTCCTTTGGTTGTTTCCCCAGTTTTCGCAACAGTGATCTGGTCGGTGAGTTCATTGGGTGTAGGTAAAGGTTCGGGATCACGGCGCAAGGGGATTGTCGCTATCGGCGGAAAAAGATCAGCAGCTTGCTGGGAAATATCGTTAGGGGGAGTAGTTTCACCCGAAATTAAGCGGGTTTGCAGATTGCGATTGCCCCGCGAATCGGTGGCCGAGGAGCTCCGAGCATCAATGGGATTGCGCCGGTAGGTATCAAAGTCGAAGGGCTGGGTTGTGGACTCCATCGAGGGGGCGGCCGAGGCCCAGATTCCAGACAGACAGAGGGCCCCAAGGCCTAAGCAGAGGCATTTCATGTGCATAGAGAGTTATGGGAGACTGATTCGGGCTAGCCAACGCATCTCCAAGGCCGATGAGATTAAGTTGTGGATAAGAAAAAGGAACTTGTGAAGGAGCCCAATGCTTTCGATGATCGTGTGATGTATTCCATTGTAGGTGGCGATAGTAAAACGTACGGCCCGGTCTCGTCGGATGAAATCTTGCGCTGGATTCGGGAGGGGCGGGCTGATCAGAAAACCAAGGTAAAACGGGATGGCTCAGCCGACTGGCAAGAGCTGGGATCGATTCCAGAATTTTATCCTGTGGGATTGCCGACTCCGCCCAAACTAGATTCATTGCCTGCGCTAGCCGCCGAGCATCTTTCCCACGATTTGCGGGTAATGGATTGCCTCGGGCAGGGGTGGCACACTTATCGTCAAGATCCGTGGAGGATCACAGGAATTATAATTCTGGTATTTCTGGCCCAAGCGTTGCTTAACAGCATACCAGTGGTGGGAGCGATCCTCTCTTTTCTGCTCAATGGCCCTATTTTGGGAGGTATCTACTTTTTTTGCAGGCAATCGCTTCATGGGAAGTCGAAAGGCATCTCGGACGTAGTGGTAACAGCGAAGGAGAGATTCCTCCCTTGTTTTCTGGCAACGACAGTCTCGAGCTTGCTGGCTTTCGGCCCCTTTCTTTTGGGCGTCATCCCTGCGGCCGCGCTTTTTTCATCCTCTGGAGTGGTTGTGGAAAAGATTATCGAGCACCCCAAACTCCTTGTAGGGATGGGCCTCCCTGTCTTGGGAGGATCTATCGCCATGATTTACTTTCTGATCTGCTGGTCGTTCGCCGTGCCGATCGCGGCTTGTAGCTCAACCGATTTTTGGGAGGCACTGAAGCTAAGTTGGCGTGGGGTGAGGCAGAACATGGGTTCCTATCTCGGCCTGCTACTGGTTTTGGGTTTGATTAATTTTCTGGGTCTTCTCTGTTTGGTGATTGGTCTTTTCGTTACCGTGCCGGTGACTTTTCTAGCGACGATGTCTGCTTATGAGCAAATCTTCCGAGACCGAGCCACCGATCCTCGCTAACGCCGAGCGGGCGCGGAACTGCCTCGGGCTTAACGCTACGGTTCTTCCTGGGCTCGGTACCTTTCGTACCGGCTCGCATTTCAGGGGCCTAATCGAAATGGGGGTGGCGGTGGCAGGAACTCTTTATTTTTGTGCACTGCTTTTTTCTGCGATCGGAGATCGCACAGAGGAGATTTCAATAGTGAAAGCCTTCCAACCTTACATATCGCGGTTGGGCTTGGCGGTGGTTTTCGTTGTGGGGAGCTGGGTCTCGGGACTTCTCTACGCGAAGACCTTATTTCGGCGTTGAATCTTTTGGGCGGGTGGATCGACTCGGAGTACGTGGAGGGTGATGCCGCGACCTCCTTCGAAGGCTTCCACTTTCGCGGTGACTGCGAGAACGGGGTGTCGCGATGCGGTAGCTCCCCATTTCTGGTTGGCATCGGCAAAGAGCTCGGTTTCCACCATGCCAGTTCTGTCGGCAAGGGTAAGAAACTTCATTAAGCGACCATCGGATTGTCGATGGGAACGTTCGGCGACGATGAGTCCACACATTTTAATTCGCTTTCCTGCAAACTGGCCGAGTTGTTGGACGGGGCAGTAGTTAGACCAGTCGATCTGAGGGTAAAGATCGAGCGGGTGGCCAGAGGTGGTGAAACCGAGGAGTTCGTGTTCATCGAGAAGTCTCTGCTGAGCGGTTGGTTCATCCAGATTATCGGGGAGGTTGCGGGGGGCGCTTTGAAAGAGACCCAAGGCGTCCTGGTCGGTGAAGATCTGGTGGCGGCGCCATTCCCAAAATAACTGAGTACGAGATGGGGCGAGGCTATCGAGGGCTCCGACGCGGAGGAGCGAGCTCATGGCGGCAGAGTTGGGTTGAACTCGTGTTAAAAAATCCAGAAGGGAGCTAAAGGGTTTGCGGGAGCGCTGTTCGAGGATACGGAGAGATAAGGCGTCGCCCATTTCTTGAATGACCGAGAGGGGGGTACGGATGCCTGTGGGTTGAGGAAGAAAGTGAGTGGCATCGGAGTGCTGAATATCGGGAGGGAGAAGAGGGATTCCCATGTGATGGCATTCGAGGCTGTAGCCGAGGCGAGAATAGAAACCTTTTCCGTGAGTGAGAACGGCGGACATAAACTCTCGTGGGTGATAATGTTTTAAGATTGCCGCTTGATAGGCTTCGACTCCGTAGGCGGTGGAGTGGGCTCGACAGAAGGCATAGCCTTGGAAGCCAAGAAGAAGACTCCAAACCCGATGAATTTCTTCTGGGGTGCGCTCTTTTTGCATGGCGGCCAGGGAGAACTCACGGTTTAAGCGTTCGAGGGTGGGTGAGTCCTGTTTAGTTAGGGCCCGACGAAGGACATCGGATCGTCCTGCGCTCCAGCCCGCGAAGGCTTCGCAGATTTGCAGAATATGTTCCTCATAGGCAATAAGACCAAAGGTGGAGTGAAGGACAGGCTCGAGTGAGGGGTGGGCATATTCGATGGAGGAGAGTCCTTGGTATCGGCGAGCAAACTCATCTTTCTTTAGTTCGTTGGCGGCGCCAGGGCGGATCACGGAAACGATAGCGATAAGGCAATCGATATCGGCGGTGCCACAAAGACGATTGAGAGTGGTCATGGCGGGGCTCTCCACATGGTGGACTCCGCGCGCCCCCCCGTGGGCGATCATCTGCCAGACGGCGTGGTCATCCCAAGGGGTGAGCCGTTCGAGATCGAATCGGGCTGGGCTGAAGGGGGTAGCTTGGCAAGCGAGAGGACTGGGGGCGAGTGGCTCGGCTGAAACTCCGAAGCGGGCGACGACTCCTCTAGATCGGAGATGGGCGCACGCATCGCGCAAAACCGAGAGACCGGCTTGGCCGAGAATGTCCATTTTCACCAGACCAAGAGTTTCCACGGCATGCATATCGAGATGAGTGGCGGGATAGCCAGAGTGGCAGCTGAAAACAGGGGTGAGATCGAGGATGGGTGGACCCGAGAGGACGATCCCGCATGGATGCATTTTGGGATGACGGGGGAAACCGTCGAGTCGGGCTGCTAATCGGATAGCGGTGGCATAAGGATCCTCTTCGATAGGAATGTCGCAGGGCGGTTTTTCCGTAAGGGCAGAGGAAAGATCGCGAGCACGAATAGGAGAAATCTGGCTGGTGAAACGGCGGACATCGAATTCGGAGGCTCCGAGGGTTTTGGCGATTTCCGCGAGAGCGGAGCGGCCTTGGTAGGTAGAAAAGCCCCCGACGACGGCGCAGTGATCTGGCCCGTGCTTTTTGAAAAGAAGGTCGATAACTTCTGTGCGGCGATCGTGAGGAAAATCGATATCGATGTCGGGCAATTTATTCATGGCCATGCGATCGCGGTTGAGAAATCGACGAAAGTAGAGGTCAAAGCGGATGGGGCATACTCCTGAGATTCCGAGGCAGTAGCAGACAAGGGAGTCGGCGGCGGATCCGCGGGTTATCCAATCGATGCCTTGGACTCGGCAGGTTTGAAGGAGATCCCAGACGAGAAGGAAATAGTCGGCGTACCCAACCTCCGTAATTATGGAGAGCTCTTCGGAGATTTGTCGTAGGACGCGGCGGTGGATGTGGGAGTTTGAGCCATATCGAAGGCGGGCTCCGGCGATGACTTGGGTTCGAAGAAAAACTGAGGAGGCAGATCCGTCAGGAGTGTCAAAGGAGGGGAAGCGGAGTCCTCCGAGGTTAAAGGAGAAGGTGCACTCTTCGGCGAGGTGGAGAGTTTCGCGGAGGGGACCTGGGTCTCCGCCGCAGAGGTGAAGGGCTTCAGCCGAGGTGGGGAAGGAGAAGTGGCCCAGACGTTTGGCGGGGTGAGCTTGGCCAAAGCGAGTTAAGGTTCGGATGGACTGGATGATTTCGAAATCAGATTTTTCCCGGGAATGAAGGTAGCGGATTTCGGGAAGAAAAAGGGGAGTGGGTCCGAGGGGGTTGCGCCCCCAAGGGGGGCGGGAGGGAAGTGGAATAGGGAGGAGGCCTGAGGCGTGGTCGCGGAGGAAAGAGCGGGTGGGGGTAGGTTCAGTTAGGATTCGGCAGAGGTTGGCATAGCCGATCTGATTTTTGACGTAGAGAAGGACGGGGCGGGGGAGAGGGGCGGCGAGTTCGGGAGCGGGAGTGACTTGGGCTCCGAGTACGGCGTGAAGTCCTGCTTCTTGGGCGGCGAGAAAGAACTCCACGGCACCGTGTAGATTGGGGTCGGCGATGCCGATGGCGGGGAGGTTAAGCTCGGCGGCTCGATTTACCGCGGTTTGAATGGGGAGGAGAGAATCGTGAAAACTGTAGAACGAACGAATATTCAAAGGCACGTAAGGAGTCATCGTTATACATATGGATAACATTTAAAAGAAGACAAGCAGGGATGTGGGGGTGTTGAGTAGGATTGATCGACCGTTCCAGTAAATTGGATTATCTTCGGCGGAATGATGACATTTAGTTTGCGGGTAATGAGGCAGGGGAGCGAGTTCTTCGCGGGAGAATTCTCGGAATGAACCCTGAGTTAATGAAGCACGCGGCTTCCGCGGTGGTGGGTGGGGCGATTGGCTCTTTGATGCGATTTGCGGTAGGTGCGTGGTTTGTTCATCACCACCCTGAATCGAAGTTTCCCTGGAATACTCTGATGCTGAATTTGGTGGGTTGTTTGATGATCGGGTTAATCTACGGGTGGGTCGAGGATCGTTGGTTGTTCGGGATACACCTGCGGCATTTTTTGGTTACGGGTGTTTTAGGTGGGTTTACTACATTTTCGGCCTTTGGAGCGGAATCGATTTTTCTGTTTCGGCGTGGGGAGAGTCTGTTGGCGGGGACCTACATTATTGCCAGTGTGGCGGGAGGATTAATTCTTGCCTGGGTTGGGGAGAGGATTGCTTCCGCTTTGTTCCGCTAGTGCGAGTTGTTGGCGAAGCCACAGATCGTGGCCGCGGAGGATGGAGTTTTTGCCGTAACGACGGCGGATGGCGTCGGAAGCTTCGGCAATTAGAAGTTGTTCGGTCGAGCTTTTCTGTGGCAATCCATTGAGAGCTAGTTCGGGCTCAGGGAGCGCTGGGTGGAGGTTGGAGAGGCGAACCCCGACGAGACGAAGACTAACTCGGCGAGACCAAGCTCGGCGGAGCAAGGGTTTCAGTATTGGATAAAAAGCATTTTCAACGGGGGAGGGTTCGGAGATCGATTCGGAGCGCATGGTTTCTTCCATATCGTTGTAGCGAATTCTGAGGGTGAGAGTGCGGGCGGCGAGTTGGTCTTCGCGAAGACGCCGACAGAGTCGATCAATCATCGTGCGCATGACCGCGAGGGCAAAGTTTTCGTCGATGGTATCGGTCGTAAAAGTTTCCTGTTCTCCGACTGATTTTGGCGCGGGCAAAGCTGGAATAACCGGTCGGGGATCGATGCCCATAGAGAATAGGTGGAGGGAGGATGCGGAGGACCCTGCGAGGAGTTCGAGGTCGGCGAGGGGGAGATCGGCGACTTGGTGAATACGGGTGAGTCCTGCTTGGAGGTAGAGGGGTTCGGTTCGCTTGCCGATTCCTGGGAGCCAGTGAGTGGGAAGAGGGGCGAGAAAGGCGCGCTCTTGTCCTGGTGCGACTTCGAGGTAAGAGTTTGGTTTTTGTAATTTGGAGGCGACGGCGGAAGCGAACTTGGTGGTGGCGAGTCCTTGGGAAACGGTGATTTTGAGAGATTGCTGGATCGTTCGAGCTAGGGTGGCGGCGGATTCGCGTGGGTGACCACGAAGCTGGCCAGAGAGGTCGAAGTAGCCTTCGTCGATGGAGCAGACTTCGACATCGGGGGTAAGATCGTAGGCGTAAGCGAACATGAGTTGAGAAAAGCGTTCATATTTCTCAAAGTCGCCTGGGACGAGGATGAGATTGGGGCAGAGGCGGCGGGCGCGGGAGGTGGGCATGGCGGTACGGACTCCGCAGGCGCGGGCTTCGTAACTGGCGGAAGCAACAACGCCACGAGATGCGCCACCGACGGCGATGGGTTTACCGCGAAGCCTGGAGTCTGCGGCCTGTTCAACGGAGGCGTAGAAGGCGTCGGCGTCGAGGTGAAGTATTGATGGGGCGGGTGGATTCACATGGAGCGGACGAGGCAGGTGACGACGCCTTGGAGTACAGCATCGGATTCGGGGATGGGTTTGGAAGGGGCGGGTGGGAGGAAGGATGGCTTGGGGAGGTGGTGATAGCGAGTGAGGGTGGGTTGGCCGTAATGGAGGACGAGGGCAAGGTCTTGGTTTTTGAGAGGCCGAAATTCAATGAGGAGATGGTCGTTTTTGAGGAGGCCGAGCTCTTTCCACTGATCGGAGTCGACACGATGAAGGAAGGATCGCCCTGGTTGATGAGGAATCTCTTGAAGGAGCCCTAAAAGGGGGTGGGAAGTAAGAACTGACATAAGTTATTCATTTGAATAACAGATGGGAAAAGTCAACTCCCGTTCCTTTGTGCTTTAGACTACCGAGGGCGTTCGTGACTGGGGAAGCGGTTCTGGTTTTGGTAACTACGGCGGAGGCGCCAAGGCATGGTATCGCGACGGGGTCGATAGGGTGCGGGGGGAGGGGCAGAGGGATCGCGAGGACCTGCCGGACGGTGAGAGGCGGCAGTGTTGGCAGGTTCAGCAAAGCCCTCAACCCGGCGCCGAAGGATTCCGCGACCTAAAAATCGCTCCAGGGTTCGGAGGTGGGAGAAGTCGTCGGGAGCAAGAAAGCTGATGGCCTCACCAACGGCATGAGCCCGCCCCGTTCGTCCAATTCGGTGGACGTAGTCCTCTGGATGACGTGGAAAATCATAATTCACCACATGGGAAATGCCTTCAACGTCAATGCCACGTGCGGCGATATCAGTAGCGACAAGAACGCGTACTCGGCCTGATTTAAAATCTTGGAGAGCACGAAGCCTCTGGTTTTGAGAACGATTCGCGTGAAGGGTTGCGACAGGAATCTTCATTGATTCTAGACGGCGAGCAATCCGATCGGCCCCATGTTTGGTGCGGGAGAAAACGAGAACCGTTCGCATGGTGTCGCCTTTTAGAAGATGAGAGAGCAGGGCTTGTTTTGCATGATGAGAAACCTCGTAAAGATACTGGGTGACGGTTTCCGCAGGGTTAGAGCGTCGCCCGATTTCAATTAGCTTGGGGTTATGCATGAACTCGCGGGTCAGTCTTTCCACTTCACGAGAGAGTGTGGCGGAAAAAAGCAGTGTCTGACGCTGACGGGGAAGGAGTCGAACGATTTCGCGGATGGCTGGGACGAATCCCATGTCGAGCATTCGATCGGCTTCATCTAAGACAAGGAATTCGAGGGTGCGCAGGCTTTGCTCACGACCCCGGATAACGTCGAGTAGGCGCCCAGGAGTAGCCACAACGAGGTCAGCGCCCATTTGCAAGGCCCGAACCTGTGGACGTTGACTGACTCCACCAAAGATGGTGGCGATCCGAAGAGGAAGATGCCGAGAGTATTTGTAAATATTTTCTTCGATCTGCACGACAAGCTCGCGAGTGGGAACCATAATCAAAGCGCGGATTCCTCGATGCTGGGGAGGATTTGCTGCGATCAGGGAAAGAAGAGGAAGAACAAAGGCAGCAGTCTTACCTGTGCCGGTTTGGGCGATGCCCATCAAGTCGTGCCGCTGGAGAATAACCGGAATGGCTGCGGTTTGAATGGGGGTCGGTTCGGTATATCCAGCGTCTTTGACCGCTTGATTGATCGGACCTGCGAGACCTAATTCGTTAAAGGGCATCGCTCATCCTGCCCGAATGAATCCTTAAAAGCACGATGGGAATTCATTAATTATAGGGCAGCCTAGGAGTGCCCTCCGGCGGGGAGGGACTACCGATCTTCGCGGGGACGTTTTTTGGTGTTTGGATCGTAGTTAGGATTAGTTCCGGATGGTATGGTCGCTCGCGTTTCCTTTTGCCATTCATGCAAAGCTTTGAGCAGAAGATTGGTTTTTTCTGTGTTGGTACCTACCAAATCCTTGCTCTCCGAGGGATCGGAGGAGAGATCATAGAGTTCCGGTTTTCCTGTTTCAAAAAACTCGATTAACTTCCAATTTCCTTGTCGGACGGCGCTGCTGGGCTTGGCATTGCCCGTATAACAAGGGAAGTGCCAGAAGAGATTGGTGCGTTCCAAACCTTTTCCGTCGCGTAAAGGGAGAAGACTTCGGCCGTCGACGATCTGGTTTGTAGGCGAAGGAATTGCCGCGAGGTCAAGAAGGGTGGGGAGGAAATCGACGGTTGAGACGGGTTCTTCACTCGCGGAACCGTCCTTTACTCCTGGCCCACTCCAAAAAGCAGGGACGCGGATTCCACCTTCATAAAGAGATCCTTTTCCATCCCGAAGTGGGGCATTGAACTGGCGGCTTCCACCGTTATCCGAAGTGAAAAAGATGTGGGTATTCTTCGCCAAACCGAGTTTTTCCAGTTCTGCATAAAGTTTCCCAATGTTTTGATCCAGACATTCGATCGTGGCGGAGTACTCCGCCGCCATTCGATCTTTCTTGTCTGCGTATTTTGCGAGAAGTTCTGCTTTTGGTTCAAAGGGCGCATGAACGGCGTGGGGCGCAAAGTAGAGGAAAAAGGGACCATCCTTGTGTTCTGCCATCCACTTGATGGCGGCATCGGTCATGACGTCGGTGAGTTCCGATCCGTCGTTTCGAAGGTAGGCGTCCTTTTCGAACCCAAGGGCTTTCGGTTCCGTGAAATACTGAAAGCCACGTCCAAGAGGGCTAGCCGGACCGGTCTTACCGCGGCCAAGATTCCACATTCCCACCATGCCGGTGGAGTAGCCGTTGGATTTGAGAATATCAGCTAGAGTCAGAGTGTTGGAGGGGAGTTCTGATTTACTTTCTGCAGCCATGATTTTTTGTTGTGGAGATCCTGGGGTATGGCGGTCATCGAGAACGGTGTAGATCTCTGTGCGCGGAGGATATTGGCCCGTCATTAGGCAGGCCCGTGTGGGAGCACAATTAGGCGCACTGGCGTACGCCTGCTTAAAAATCAGGCCCTTCTTGGCAAGAGCATCGATGTGTGGGGTCGGCGCCAGATCACTTCCGGCAAATCCGACATCTTTCCAGCCCATGTCATCGATCAGGATGAAAATGAAATTCGGACGAGGCGATGCGTGTAGTGTAAGAGGAACAAGAAGGATGAACAAAAACTTCCGTATCATCATGATGTTGCCCCAGAAGCTGGGAGAGTTAAGTAAATCCTGTTTATGACTTGGGGCCGAGCATGTCTTCCGGCCGGACAAGTTTGTCGAATTCGTCTGCTTTGAGATATCCGAGAGAAAGACAGGCTTCTTTGAGGGTCGAGTTATCGTGGTGAGCCTTTTTTGCTACCTCGGCCGCCTTGTCGTAGCCGATCTTGGGGGAGAGAGCTGTGACCAACATGAGAGAGCGGTTGGTGTAGTCCTTGAGCTTAGCGGCGTCGGCTTTGATTCCTTCCACGCAGAATTCGCGAAAGCAGCGGCAAGAATCTGCCAAGAGCTGAACCGAATGAAGAAAGTTATGAATGATGACAGGCTTAAAGACATTCAGCTCAAAGTTGCCTTGGGAACCAGCGAAACCGATGGCCGAATCGTTCCCGTGGACTTGTGCACACACCATCGTCATAGCTTCGGATTGGGTAGGGTTTACTTTCCCGGGCATAATAGAGGAGCCGGGTTCGTTTTCGGGGAGTTGAAGTTCGGCGAGGCCGGCCCGAGGTCCTGATCCGAGCCACCGGATATCATTGGCGATTTTCATCAGAGCGACCGAAAGAGAGCGAAGAGCTCCACTAGCCGCCACTAGGGGATCGTGAGTGGCCAGAGCGTAAAACTTGTTTTTGGCAGAAACAAAAGGGAATCCTGTGGACTTTGCTAAGTGGGAGGCAGCTTTTCCAGGAAATTGGACATGGGTATTGAGGCCGGTTCCTACGGCGGTTCCACCGAGAGCTAATTCATAAAGTTCGGGAAGAGATGCTTCGATCCGGGCCATGGCGGCATCCAGTTGAGCGACATAGCCTGAAAACTCCTGCCCCAGGGTCATGGGGACTGCATCCATTAAGTGGGTTCGGCCGATTTTGATTAGATCCTTGAACTCTTTTGATTTCTTATCGATGGCATCACGGAGTTTTCGGACGGAAGGAAGGAGCGTCTTTTTGAGTTCGGATACGGCGGCAAGGTGCATGGCGGTGGGAAAGGTGTCGTTTGAAGATTGGGACATGTTGACGTCGTCGTTGGGATGGACCGGTTTTTTCGAGCCCAGCAATCCTCCAGCAATTTCAATCGCTCGGTTGGAGATCACTTCGTTGACGTTCATGTTGGTCTGGGTGCCGCTACCGGTTTGCCAAATGCGAAGAGGGAAGTGGTCGTCTAGTTTACCCTCGGCGACTTCGGTGGCGGCTTTGACGATGAGATCAGCTTTTTCTTTTGTGAGGAAGCCGAGCTCCTGATTGGCTAGCGCGCAGGCTCGTTTCAAGTGACCGAAGGCGTGGATAAGCGGGGCAGGCATCGTGTCATGGGCGATATCGAAGTGGTGGAGGGATCGCTCCGTTTGAGCTCCGTAATAGCGATCCGCGGCTACGTTGACC
>CANIEM010000049.1 GCA_947466515.1 Verrucomicrobia subdivision 6 bacterium
CCGCTCGGGCTACCGTACGCCCCTTTGTACCATTCATCTAAACTTGGCAGGACAAAGATGGCGTCCTTGTGACGAAACTGGTTGCTGCCGCTGTACTGCCCCGCTCCCCAAAGGGTGATATTGTCGTTAGACCCGCTGGTGGTGAAGTTATAAGCCGCCTGGTATCCGTTGCTAGTATTGAGGTAGTTCACAAACCTGGCCGCTTCGTTCCAAGATATCCCAGTGGCTGCCCGCCCAGCAAAATTACCGCCGACATACGAGGCCGTATCCGCCAAAGTGATCCCCAAGCCAGCCGCTGTGTTGGCCTTGGTGATCATATCCCGACTGATCTCGTTCTTGCTGAGATTGTATACGTACCCCACCGACCCTACGGGATTGGGAGCTCCCGTGGTATCGGCGGAATTTCCGGGATTTCCGATC
The DNA here is from genome assembly GCA_947466515.1 of Verrucomicrobia subdivision 6 bacterium. Taxonomy (GTDB): domain Bacteria; phylum Verrucomicrobiota; class Verrucomicrobiia; order Methylacidiphilales; family Verrucolacustridaceae; genus Verrucolacustris. The sequence continues at coordinate 421 of CANIEM010000049.1, forward strand.
GTCACAAAATCTATCGAAAACTGGTTCGATCCACTGCCGAATGTTTCCAATAAAGATGTTGCCGAGGCACTCTGGTAACCCAGAGCCACCAAGCTAAAGATAAAGGGTAGGACCTTAGCCATCTGGTCATATAAGCACAACTTCACTAATTCCGCAATATCCCGAAAAGGCTATCCACCAACTAGGCGGCCTCGGAGATGCCGCCGCTACCTAAGCCTCCAACTTTAAAACCACCTTCTCATATTCGAACATTCCCACCTTCCCACCCGCCCGCCCCGGGCGCCCTTCGAGGCTCCTCCGCGAAGCGGTCTAGGAGCGTAGTAGGGTCAGCTACCCTTCTTTAAACCTTCAGCTTAATCCCTCTCCTTTGATAAGTCGGTCGATCCAGATCTTCCGCTCCGCGCACACTCGGCGTGGACCGCGCAAACCGACTCGGTGTTGGCTCGAATTCCAGTTCTGTCTGTGATGCCACAAATTTTCTCTTTTTTCTTACCTTCGGCTCCTCCGAATTCTTCTCCTCCACCACCTCGTCCTTCTTCGACGGTGTTATCTCGCTCAACTGGGGCAAGACACTTTCCTCTACCCGCCGAGTAACTAACAAAGTCACACTGAGAGATTCCGTACGATCAGGATCCACTGCCGCTCCCGCCGATATCGGCAGATCCACTGGTAACCGCTCCTTCAGCTTCTCAAGAAAACCATGAAACTCGCTCAGCGACGTGTCCGCTCCGGTCATCACGCTGACCATCACTCGGTTTCCCTCCCGCCAAGCTTTCCCATCCTCCAACATAATATCCTCACAGACCGCTTCGATTACCGCCGCTTCCCGACCCTCCCCCGAAGCCTCCGCCACAGCCGCCCAAGCATTCTCCATCAACCCCATTGCATCCGTGCCTCTGCCTACCGCCTCTTTCAGTTCCCCCACCCCCAAATGAACTAAGCCATTCTTTTCCATCACATGCGCCAATCCATGAATCGTCCGCGCAATCGCCCGATCCAAGGAACGCTGTGCCTCACGCATGTCTTTCGCCATCGAACACTCCAACAATCGATCATTACTAAAAACCAAGACCGCATCCGCCGCCTTCCGTAGCTCCGCCAAACAGCGATTCGCCCTCTCTTTGCGTCGTCCCCCTTCAAAAGTAAACGGCGCAATCGCCATCACCACCACTTCCGCTTTTTCCATCTTTAAACGCCGTACCAAACTCGGGGCCAATACCGAACCCGTTCCCCCACTTACCGCAACCACCACAATCGCCGTCTGAATACCGGAGAGGATCGGATCTAAACTGTCCCCCACCTCCAAACTCAATCCCTCGAGCAATTCAGGCTCCCCACCCGTCCCCAGCCCATGCACTCGCTCGGGCGCTACCAAGATTTTCTTAGCCGCTACCGTACCCCTCAAGGCCAAGGCGTCCGTATCGATACAAATAGTCCGATGCTCTCCTTCACAGGCCACCGCCAGATTATCCAAAACTGCCGAGCCCGCGCCTCCCACCGCTAAAATTGCAACTTTCTCTTTCTCTATGGATATATTTTTCATATTTTTCATCCTTTCAATCAAGCTAAGAACCTCATCGCCGAAACCATTTTTCCGAATGATTTCTGGAGTTTCCGCCAGCCTTGAGTACGGCGCGCTTCCTGACGCTCCGTCTCTGCAGCGTATTTCAAAGTCCCCAACACGGTGGAAAACTCTGGACGCTCTAAATCACTTTGCTCCCCGAGAAAGTCCCGGGCTCGGCCCATCCGTACGGGTCTAGGAAGGATCTCGCCCGCTAATCGACTCAGTCCCCGCATCCGAGCCCCGCCCCCTGTGAAAACCACCTCCGCTTCCACCGCACCCCATAGATTTTGCTCCTCCAAATCATCTCGAATTATCGTCAGTGTCTCCGCCATCCGCGCTTGCAGAATCTGGACCATCGCCTCTTTATAAAATGTCCTTCCATCAAAGCTGATCTCTCTTGCCAGCGTGATCTTTGCCTCCTTGTCCTCTTCCTCAATTACCACCGCACCCATCTCTTTTTTCAGCTTTTCCGCCCTCGCATAGGGTATCTCGAGCCCAATCGAAAGATCCTGCGTTAGGTGATCGCCTCCCACTCCATGAACTGCTGAATGCACCACCGCCCCATCGCGCCAAACCACTACATCAGTTACCCCCGCACCAAGATCCACCACCACTGTTCCACGCTTCCGCGACTCCTCTCCCAACACCGCCAAACCCGAGGCATACCCAGAAAAAGTACAGCCCTTCACTCGGATTTTCTGATCAGCCACACACTGCACCGCACTCTGCAATCTCGTTCTTTTCCCAGTTACTAAATGATAGTGCGCTTCAATCTGCTCCGTATGCACACCCAGCGGACTCGGTGAACCCACCCCACGATCCAAGGAATATCCTCGCAAAAGCTCATGCAAAATCGCGTGATCCCGGTTCAAAGGCAAATTGGACGCTAAAGCATTCAACTCATCCAATGTCGTCTCCGTCACCCGATGATCATTCTCCTCCAGAGTCGCACCACGCACCGATTCGTTCCGCGAACAGAGATGAGTTCCACTCAAGGACATGTACACCTCAGTGATCTCCGCTTGCGTCCTGCGCTCTGCTTCCGCCAAAGCCATCCGTGCCGCAGCCTGCGCATGCCCGAAATCCGTCACCTCCGCCTTACGTACCCCCGCCGAAGCGGATTCCCCCACTCCCAACAGAGTCAAGGAACCATCCTCCGCCATCTCAGCTACCGCCACTGTCATTTTTTGCGTCCCCAGATCGGTCGCAATCAGGATTTCGTTGTTGGATGTTCTACGCATAATCATATTCGTTTTCTCCTAGTTAGTTAATAAAGGTCACGGGGACATTTCGCTCAGGAGTTAAATCAACCGTGTTCACGATTCGTCCCTTTGACTCGGCGTATTCAAATATCACATTCAATCTCTCGAACTGCTCCCGCAAATAACTACTGCGGAACCGAATCTTACCGCCTCGTGGGGTAGCTACTTGGAATCGGCCTGGCCCTTCCAAAAGAAGGCTCGAACAATCTAATCCGTCGCGGATTGGTGCCAGTGGCGCCTCCCGCAAAAAGACTAAGACCGCTCGCAAATCCGCACTCGCCGTTTGCTCTCCCTCGACGACTTCGTCCGATGAAATACCCCGAATCGTCGGCAGGGACATCAGCTTTTCGCCAGGCCTCGGCTTCAAGACGAACCCACGACTATCAATGTAGTACATCGGTTGAGCTAACTGCATCCCCACACTCGCCGTCGGGCAAAGCAAAGCCACCGGACGCCGCTCCTCAACGAATATAAATAAGGTGTCAGGCAAATGTCGCTCCACCCGAACGCTTGCGACATTCGGAAGTCTTTCGAGCGACTCCTGCACCTCTGAGAGTGATAGCCGCAAAAGATTCTGCCCAATTTTCACCCCACTCGCTGAGACCAATTCTCCTTTGCCGATTTTATTTTTCGGCTCGATTTGGAAACGTCGCAAAGTGAAGTCTGCATTCTGATATAAGAGCGTTCCCAAGATCACATCCATCCCCACCGAAGTGACCATCGCCACCAAAGCGAGCGATCCCGCTATCAAAAGAATCCCACCGACCCGCCGACTCAGCGCCTGCGCCTGCCCTTTCGCAGACATTCTCGCTGCCAGTACATGCCGTGCCCGGCGATGCCGTGTTTTTCTTTTTTTGGTTCCGAAGATATTTTCTAAATGCCATTTCATGCCAATACCCCTTTCTGATTTCGTGCCCAAGAAAACTCCAGAATCTTTAAACACAGATTCCCAAAATCAATTCCCGCTGCTTGGCCGGCCCTTGGTAAAAGACTCAAGTCCGTCATCCCAGGAATAGTATTCACCTCTAAAACCACCGCTTTGCCTTCTGCATCCACTAGGAAATCCACCCGCGATAGAATTTCACATCCCAAGGCCTCATGCGCTTTCTTGGCCAGCTCTTGCAACTCCATGGCCTTCTCTTTCGCCAGCGGGGCTGGACAAAGATACTTTGTCGAACCCGCAGTGTACTTATTTCGATAATCGTAAAAGCCTTGGGTTGGCCGCACCTCTACCACCGGTAACGCTTGCTTGCCCACAATCCCCACCGTCAACTCCGCCCCCTCTACCAAACGCTCAATCATCATCGGTCCCTTCCACTGCCCAGCCGCTTTCCGCGCCTTCTTCGCTTCCTCCTCCGTTCGTACCAAATGCACCCCCAAACTTGATCCGTCCGAGACTGGTTTCAATACGTACGGCGGCAACCAATCATTCTCCTTCGTCCACGCCATACCCTCCGCCAAAGGAATTCCTGCCGCTCCCATCACTTCTTTCGCCTGAAGTTTATCGAAGGCTAGCGCACTCGCCACCGCCCCGCTTCCTGTGTAACCCATCCCCATTGCATCCAGCTGAGCCTGCAATGTTCCGTCTTCCCCGTAGCTTCCATGTAAACAGAGAAAACAAATATCGGTTCCTGCGGGTACCTCGACCTGGCGCGACTTTACATCCACCTCGACCAAACGAACTCCCATCGAGCGTAACGCTTTCGCCACCGCCGCCCCGCTCCGCTGGGAAATCTCACGCTCGCCTGAGACTCCCCCCGCGAGTACCGCCACTTTCATTTTCTCAGGCTTCATTCGTCTTCCCCCAACACAATCACTTCAGCCTCGAGATCAATTCCACGATCGCTTTTCGCCCGCATCCGTACTTTCTCCATTAACGCCAAAACATCCACCGCCCTGGCCCCGCCCTGATTCACGATAAAATTACCATGGACTGGAGATATTCTCGCTCCACCCACCGAAGTGTCCTTCAACCCCAGCTCCTCAATCAGTTTTCCCGCTGGAATCGATTCAGCGTTTTTAAAGATACATCCCGCACTCGGCGCTGCCGGTTGAGAATCCCACCTCTTCCGACTGTACTTCTTTAACCGCTCCGCAATTTCCACTGGATCCACCGCTTTCCCAACCAGAACCGCCCCCACCGCAATCTCATCCATCAAACGGGGAACCCTGCGGTACTTCACTTCGAACTCACTCGCGGGTACTTCAATCACCATCCCTTGCCGATCCATTACCCGAACGCTCTCCACTGCTTCAAAAGTCCACGATTCCATTGCCCCTGCATTCATTCTCATCGCCCCACCTAAGGCCCCAGGAATTCCCTCCATAAATTCTAACCCGCCAATCCCCGCCGCCTTCGCCACCGCCACGATCTGTTTCAAGCGCGCCCCCGCACCTGCCCGAATCTTTCCATTCACCGCCTCAATTCCACTCATCCCAGGTCTTCCAAAATGAACACATACCCCAGGAATTCCCCCATCCCTCACCAGCATGTTACTTCCCCGACCCACCACCGTTAGTGGCACCTTATGCTCCGTACAAAATCGCACCACCTTACCCAGAACCTCTTCACTATCCGGCTCAAACCAAACCTGCGCAGGACCCCCGATCCGAATCGTTGTATGCTTCTTCATCGGTTCGTACCAACGCACCTCGCCCTTCCCCTCTACTATTTTCTTAATCTGTAAAAAGAGCTCCACCTCTTTCGCCATCCGCCGCCCTAAGTCCGTCACATCCCCAGCGCCCATCACCAGAAAAAGGTCACCCTCTTGCCAAATCCGACCCAGAATCGTCCTCGCCTCCGCCATCGAACTCGCCACTTCTACCGGCTTTCCCAGCTCCACACATCGCGCCGCTAACTCTGCCAAACCCGCTCCCTCCAAAGGCTTTTCTCCTGCCGCATACACTGGAAGTAAAACCGCCACATCCGCCAAGGCTAAAGCTTCCGCAAAACTTTGGAGAAATGTCGCCATCCGTGTGTAACGATGCGGTTGAAATACCGCTACCACCCTCGCACGCCCCCTCGCCCTTGCCGCCCCAATCGTTGCTACTACCTCTTTCGGATGATGAGCATAATCATCCACCACCTCGATCTCAGGGGTCGAAATTAAAATCTCAAACCGACGATCCGCCCGCCGAAACGCGGCTAATCCTTGGCTTATCTTTTCCACACTCAAACCTATCTCTGCCGCCACCGCTAGAGCGCCCAAAGCATTACCCGCATTATGCATTCCAGTCGCTGCCACTTGAAAAACTCCCAAATCTTTCCCCGCTTTCGCTAAAGAAAATTTTAGCCCCTCCGCACTCTCCCCTTGCCATTTACCCACATAATCCGCACCACTCTTCTCCCAACCAAAAGTCACCTTTTTCGATATCTTTTCTGCCGCTGCCATCGCCTCCTTTTCCTCCCGTGCCACCACCACACAACCACCTGCCACTTGCCCTAGAACTTTGCCATACGCTTGAATCACCGCCGCCCCATCCGAATACCGATCCGCATGCTCGTGATCCGCATTTAACAGAAGTGCTGCCCAGGATGGTAATTCGGTCGGAGCTCCCTCACTTTCGTCCACTTCCGCAATCAACCAATCCCCTTTTCTCCATGCCCCCGACGCCCCCAGCGATGGCGCGTATCCTCCTAGATAAAAGGAAGGGTCCTGCCCTGCTTCCCGAAAAATTTGCGCCAGCATCGTCGCCGTGGTGGTTTTTCCATGCGATCCGAGCACCGCCACTAACTTCTTTGCCCCCGCTAATTTCGCCAGCACTTCCGACCGACGTACCCGTGCCATACCTCGCCGCTTTGCTTCCACCCACTCCGCGTTGCTATCGGGTATCGCCGCCGACGCCACTACCACTTCCGCACTCCCGATCGATTCCGCATCATGACCCAAGGCCGCCATCATCCCACGCTTCTTTAACCGCTCAGGAATTTCTTTTAAATCAGAACCACTCACTTCATGCCCTAGATCGATTAAAATCTCTGCTAACGGCGTCATCCCAGATCCCGCCACCCCAATTAAATGGATCCGACGTCGCCCTGTCGTCCACCACTGCGTATCAAAGGACATGGTCAATCGCCTCCGCAATTTTTTCTGACGCCGCCAAGCTCTGTTTTTCATGAGCCAACTGACCCATCCGATCACGCCGAGTTTTCTCCATCAACAATCGAGCGATCCTCTGCCCCAACTCTGTCCCAACTAAATATTTTTCTTCGATCACCTCCGCCGCTCCTGCTTGGCTGTAAGCCTTGGCGTTGGCCACTTGATGATTCCCCGCCGCTGCGGGAAATGGCACCAGAATCGCAGGCACCCCACAGATCGCTAACTCTGCCAAAGTTCCCGCACCTGACCTCGAAACCACCAACTCTGCTGCCGCATAGACCGCCTCCATCTCATCGCAGAATCCTACGACCACCGCATGAAAACCTCGGCCAGCATACCCCTTTCGCACCTTCTCCACCTGCGCTTCTCCCGCCACGTGCAAAATCTGTATCATCTGCGCTTGGCTCTCCAGCGCCCCTAACCCGCGAAGCATCGCCTCATTCAAACCCCGCGCACCTTGGCTTCCTCCCACCACCGCCACTAGATGGCGTCCAGGATGGAGCCCAAGTCTCTTCAACGCCTCCTCTTTGCCTATTCCGCCTAAACGCGCCCGCACTGGTGTCCCGGTTACCTCCACCTTCGCCCCGTCCAGATGAGACCTGCACTCCTCAAATCCCAGAAATACTTTTTCTGCCCCACGAGATAACCATCGGGTCGCCCGTCCAGGAATCGCATTCGATTCATGAAGAAAATAAGGAAGCCTCCCCAACCGTGCTGCCCCCACTGCCGCTCCCGAGACGAATCCTCCCATGCCTAAAACCCCTCCAGCTTTAAATTTTTTCAACTCGACCCCTGCCTTGCGTACTGCCGAAACCAGGCTCCACCCAAACCGACCCGCTCCCCACACCCCGCTCCACCCCACCGCAGGAATCTCCACTCCATGCGACGCTTCTCCTGCTCCCGATAAAGCCCGATGATCCACCTGCTTGTTCGAAATAAAGAAACACACCTCATGCCCGCGCCGCCGCACCGCCTCTGCCACTGCCAAACCAGGAAAGAGATGTCCTCCCGTTCCCCCGCAAGCGATCGCTAGATGTCCCATAAGTCCGATCACTTGTGCTTTCCCACCAAGCGCCGACTTTTGGCCTCTTCCTCATAGTGCGCTTGCCGATGCAACGACAGCAGAAGCCCCACCGCCGCCAAACAAAGAACCAAATTCGATCCACCATAACTAATAAAGGGTAAACCCACCCCCTTCGGCGGTAATAAGCCCGTGACCACCGCGAGATTCGCCACCGACTGCATCGCCACCAAAGTCGTTAATCCCATACTCAGCGCCATACCTGGGAGATCGGAGGAGTGACAAGCGATGTAACTTCCTAGAAGGGTAAAAAGTAAGAAAATAAAAACCACCGATAACGTGGCCCACAAACCAAACTCTTCCCCCAGAATCGGAAAAATAAAATCGGTATGCGCTTCCGGTAGATAAAACATTTTTTGAATGCTCTGCCCGATACCCACTCCACGGGTTCCTCCTGATCCCAAAGCCACCAGTGCCTGCGATACTTGGTACCCTCCCGACTGCTGGTGGGCTTCTGGATCCATGAACGCCACCAATCGATCCAACCGCTCTGGCATGGTCAAAGCCACCGCAACCAATCCCCCAGCCGCTAAGAGACCCAAGATTCCTAAAGGTAAAATCGGTGCGCCACCCACAAAAAGCACGACCGATGCCGCTGCGATCACGAACAACGCCGAACCTAAATCAGGTTGCTTGACCAATAAACCTACCGGCAAGAGCAGTATGAGCATGGGCAAGATCAGTCCGTGCCAAGGACTCTTCATCTTGGCTCCTTGGAACCGAACCCACCCCGCCGCCGCAATCACCGTTGCCAGCTTAAGGAACTCACTCGGCTGCACTGCGAAAGGACCCAGAGGAATCCATCGCGCCGAACCCTTAACCGACTTGCCCAATCCTGGAATCAAGCACAACACAACTAACAAAGTCGCCAGTCCAAGAATCCAAGCGCCGCGAGTAAGCAGAATCTTCGGATCTAAACGACTCAACACCGCGCACACCCCAATCCCCACCGCAAGCCAGAGCAGCTGTCTTTGGAGGAAAAAAAGAGGTTGGCCCCGATTCTCGGCTGAGAACGCGCCTACGCTGGTCAACATGATCAGGCCAGCCCCGATCAATAAGGCCACGCAGACGAGTAGGGTGCGCGCAGTGTTTCGTCCCATAGTAAACTCAGTTCGTAGTCGGCTTAGGCAACATCGCCATGTCGGTCGGACCGGCAGGAGCGGGCGTCGCCACAGGAACCGCCGCCTTTGCCGAGGCTTCCCCAGGAACTTGAATCTTCATCCCAACCTTTAATTTCTTCGGGTCGGTGATGGAGTTGAGTTTGGCTAGGGTATCCGCTTTGGTTCCGAACTTCTTTGCGATCTTCGCCAGAGTATCTCCGGGAGCCACTTTGTAGCTTCCTGCTGGACTCGACTCTTGCTTCGCCGCCGCCGCCACCACCGCCTTCACTGGCGTCGAGGCCGTTGCCACCGCTTTTTTCGTGGTCCCAGCTCCCGCAACCTCAGGGATGATTAATTTCTGGCCAACTTTCACTGTCGTCCCCTTAAGGGCGTTCGCTTGAATCAAAGCGGCGGAAGTTACCCCGTTCGCCTTGGCGATCTTTGCGACTGTTTCTCCTTTGCTCACCACGTGACTGCGCTCTGCAGTCGGTGCAGGTGCCGCAGCGACGGGAGGCGTTGCTTCAGTCGGGGCAGACCCTTGCGTTTGCCAGACTTTATCGTCAGGGCTCGGCATCGTGCTCGCCACCTCTGCCACGGGAGCCGCCGCCGCTTCGGGCGCTTTGGCTACTTCCGCTTGAGGGGCAGGCATCGTTTCAGGAATCGCCGCCATTCCTGTTTCGGGATTACCCCGTAACAGGTGATAGGCACTTATGCCGACGATCACTACCACGTGCAGGCCCAGCACTACCAAGAAGATAGTGGAAAGCCGGTTGAGGCCTCCCGTCTTCGCTGGGCGCTCGGTTGGCTCACCTTCCATTGCCGTGGGGTTCGTACGTTTCGTTGAGTATTCTAGCAGCTCATCACTCATGGTTTCTTTTCCTCCTGTGGCAGAGCGATGACGCACTGCCTGTATTTTTCTCCTCTTTCCTCGAAGTTCCTAAACTGGTCGTAGCTGGAGCAACCTGGGCTCAATAAAACATTCTCCCCTTCACGCGCTATCTCCGCCGCTCTTCGCACCGCCTCCGCTAAATCTTGCACCCTCCGACATGGCATCCCTCCACTCCAAGCTTTTTCCATTTTTTCTGCCATTTCCCCGATCAAGAAGACCGCACGCACTTTCCCCTCGAGAGCTGGACGACTTGTCCTCACATCGAATCCCTTGTCTTTCCCTCCCGCAATCAGGATGACCGGTCCAACTAATCCACTGACCGCTCGCTCCATCGCATCAAGATTCGTCGCCTTCGAATCATTGATCCAGGTTACGCCTGACCGTACCGCTATAACCTCACATCGATGAGGCAGAGCCTGGTAGCTGGAAAATACTTTTTTCACCACTTCTCGGGAAATTTCTATCGCGTCCGCTACCGCTAAGGCCGCCAAAAGATTTTCCGCATTATGTTCGCCCCGCAACTTCGTTGCATCCTGCCTCATTACCTTCTCTCCATGCGCACATAACCAACCCTCCTGCAGGGTGTACTCCGCACCCGTCGCCTCTGCCGTAAAAACGATCTTCTTCGCTTGGCTATTCGGCAAAACCAGCCCCTTGTTGATTACCGCCACATCTTCCGCTTTCTGATTCTCAAAGATCCGCGCCTTGGCCGCGGCATACGCTTCCATCGTTGAATACCGATCCAGATGATCAGGAGTTAAGTTCAAATAAACCGCGATCCGTGGTCGAAAGGTCTCGATCGTCTCCAACTGAAAAGAGCTCACCTCCGCCACCGCCCAATCGAGATCACGACTCAAGGGAGCCACCTCGCAAAGAGGCTTTCCATAATTTCCACAAGCCACCGCCCGCTTCCCTGCCGTTTGTAAAATCTGGGCAATCAACTCCGTCGTGGTGCTTTTCCCATTCGTGCCCGTCACCGCCACCACGGGACAAAGACAAGCCTGCGCACCTAACTCCAGCTCCCCGAGCATCGGAACCCCAGCGGCCTTCAACTCCAGAATCATCGGACGATCAGGGGAAATCCCCGGACTCAGAATCGCCCGGTCAAAACCTTTTCCCACCACGCTCCTCTGCCCCGTGACCACCTTCGCCCCGCGGGCTTTCATCCGAAGTCCCACTTCCGCTACTGAAACATCGGTAGACTCGTCAAACATAGTCACCTCCGCCTTTTGCCCAAGCAGCCACTCGCCCGCTGCGACTCCGCTGCGACCCATCCCCACCACTATAATTTTTTTGCCGTTCCATGAACTCAAGATTCCTTTCACCTCAGCTTGAGCGAGGCCAAACCCGCTAGGGCAAAGACCACGCTGAGGATCCAAAACCGCGTCACCACCGCCGTTTCACTCCAACCGCGGAGCTCAAAGTGGTGATGAATCGGCGACATTGCGAAAATTCGTCTCCCCGTCAGGCGAAAGGAAAGGACCTGAAGAATCACCGAAACAGCCTCCATAACAAAAACCCCACCGATCACCGCAAGGAGTAGCTCTTGATTCAAACAAATCGCCACCACCGCCACCGCTCCCCCCAAAGCCAAAGAACCGGTATCCCCCATAAAAACTTGGGCGGGATGACAATTAAACCATAGGAATCCCAAAGACGCCCCAAAGAGAGCCGCACAGAAAATAACCAACTCCTCCCCTCCGGGTACACGGGGTAAAAATAGATACGAGGCAAGCCTCGCGTGGCTCGAGAGGTACGCAAACAGCCCTAAGACCATCGCCACCGTTAAAATACAACCCGAAGCCAACCCATCCAGCCCATCAGTCAAATTCACCGCGTTCGAACTACCCACAATAATAAAAACAAAGAAAAGCAACGCACCCCATATCGGTAGGTTGAATAGAAAGAACTCTTCTCGGATAAATGGAATTTGTAACTTCAGCGCCGCCTCGCGCGCCTGCGGCATTAAAAGCAAAGCCCCCGATACTCCCGCCGCCACCAAACCCTGCACCAAGAGTTTCTGCCTACCACTCAACCCACCCGACGTCTTTTTCTTAACTTTCGCGTAATCGTCGCAGAATCCTAAAATTCCCAAGGCCAAAGTACTGCCCAAGGCCAACCACAAGTAGGGATTCGTCGGTTTTCCCCAAAGCAAGCAGGACAAAGTCAGCGAAAACAAAATCAGCACTCCACCCATCGTCGGCGTTCCCTGCTTCTTCTCATGCAGATCCGCCAACTGGTGCACTTCCTCTTTGCGCCGAAGCGGTTGCCCAAGCTTCAGTCGATGCAGGCCTCGAATCACCGAGGGCCCCATCCATAAACAAAACCCAAACGAGGTCAATGCCGCCCCTACCGTTCGGAAAGTGACATACTGAAAAACATTCAGCGGGCCAAACCAGTCGCTCAGCAGGCTCAGGTAGTACAACATTACTGTTTTCCCTCCCGTAATCCTGCCGCAACTTTTTCCATTCCTTCTCTTCGACTTCCTTTCACCAAAATTTTGTCGTCCTCTTTCGCTTCTGCCCCATACGCCTGTAAAAGCTTTTCCCGACTAGGAAACCATCGTACCCAGTTGCCCGCCCGAATTTTTTGAGCGCCGTCCACCAAACACTTCGCTTCTTCTCCAACCACAAAACACAACCCTGTCGATCCTCGCGCCACTGTCGCCCCCGCCTCCTCATGCAACATCGCGCTGAACGAACCCAGTTCCGCCATCGCTCCGAGCAGAGCTACATTCCGGCCGGAGCCAGGCAACTTCTCCAAAGTTTCTAACCCTGCTACTAAGCTATCTGGGTTCGCATTATAACTATCGTCCAAGAGCCACCCAGCCACATGCTTCTCAAGTTTTAGTCGGCCTTTAGGTAAAACAATTCCCTCTAATGCCGAAGCTGCCGCCTGAGGCTCTGCTCCCAACTCCACTCCCGTCGCAAAAGCCTGCGCCGCATTCATCGCCATGTGCGCTCCAGGGATCCGGAGCAACACTTCCATCCGCCCCTTAGGGCCTGCACAAACAAAACGCGTTGATTCTCCTCCACACCTCATGTCTTCCAATCGGTAATCCGCTTGCGCTGAGCGACCCACCCTGACCACACGCGCCTGACATCCCTCCAACGTTAGTTTTTCAAAAGGATCATCCGCATTGCTCACCGCCAACCCCGAAGCAGGTAACGCCCGAACCAGTGCACCCTTTTCCTTCGCCGTCGCTTCCCGGGAACCCATCCCCTCGATGTGCGCCCATCCCACATTTGTCACCAACCCCGCCTCAGGTCCCGCCAACTCCGCCAAAGGTCCAATCTCCCCAGGAGCACTCATGGCCAACTCCACTACCGCCCAACGATCCTCCGCTCCCACTCCCAGCAAGGTCAAGGGAACCCCAAAATGATTATTCAAATTACCTGGAGTCCGATAGGTCGATCCCGTTGTTCCCAATACTGCCGCCAACATTTCCTTTGTACTGCTTTTTCCTGAACTTCCAGTCACCGCAGCCACTCGCACCGATAAGCTTTTTCGATAGCCCTGCGCTAATTTTTGCAAAGCATCTTGAGTGTTCGCTACCTGCAGGATCGTAAATCCTGGCGGAACTTTCCCCACTTCGCTTTTTTCAACTAAAGCCGCGATCGCTCCTTTTTCTGAAGCCGCCACTACATACTCATGCCCATCGTTCTTCGGGCCGCGTATCGCCACAAAAAGCTCACCCGGCTTCACCGTCCGCGAGTCAATCCCCACCCCAGAAGCCACCCGCTCCCCCTTACCCTTGACCACTTGGGCTCCCGCCAAATCCGCAATTGTCGCCAAAGAAAGTGGCTTCATCCCCGACTCCTTTCCGTCAGCGATCGCTCAATCTCCCGACGATCAGAAAACGGCATCTTCTCTCCACGGATTTCTTGAAACTCTTCATGCCCTTTGCCTGCTACCAAAACCACATCCCCAGCCTTCGCCCCGAGCACCGCCGCCCGGATCGCCTCCGCCCGATGCTCGATCACCTCCACCGCCCGACCCTTCGGCACCCCCGCCACCATTTCGCTTAAGATTATTTTAGGATCCTCGTTTCGTGGATTGTCCGAAGTCAAAATCACCCGATCGGCCAAACGCGCTGCCACCGCCGCCATCTTCGGACGCTTCCCCTTATCCCGATCCCCTCCCGCTCCCAACACCACCCAAAGATTTCCACGACACAACGGACGAACTGTCTCCAGAGCTGCCCCCACCGCTTCTTCCGTATGCGCAAAATCCACCAATACAGAAATTTCTCCTTCTCCAGCAATCCGCTCCATTCGCCCTGGCACCACCGGAGCACGACCCAAAGCGCTTGCTACTTTTTCTGCGGAGAGTCCACCCAACATCGCCGCACTCGCCGCCGCCAGCGCATTCAAAACATTAAATCGTCCCCACCATGGTAAACTCGTGGGTATCTCGCCCTCGGGAGTGCACAGAATAAAAGTGCTCCCACCCACCCCCATCTTCAGATCGCGCGTATGCACATCTCCCCGCTCCACTCCATAGGTTAAGACCCGCACCCCAGGAGCACACTGCGCCATCATTCGGATTCCCGCTGGATCTTCCTGATTGATCACCGCAAACGATCCCGCTCGCAATCCTCGAAAAAGCAGACTCTTCGCCTTCTCGTACTCCTCCATGCTCGGATGGAAATCGAGATGATCTCTCCCCAAATTCGTAAAGACCGCGCCCGCAAAATCAACCCCCTCCGTTCTCCCCTGCTCCAAAGCATGCGAACTCACCTCCACCGCCGCCGCCCGACATCCGTTCTCCCGCATCTCGGCCAAAAATTGCTGCAGATCCAAGGCCTCGGGAGTTGTCTGCTTTGCCGAAACCCGCCCTTTTCCTGTGTCATTACCCACCGTGCCCAAAAGACCACAACGTAATCCGCCGGCTTCGAAAAGCGCTTGAATCAACATCGCCGTCGATGTTTTCCCATTTGTCCCCGTTAACCCAATCACTTGAACCTCTTTTGAGGGATGCCCGTAAAAGTTTGCCGCCATCCGACCCAACGCCCTTCGTCCATTTTCAACCCGAATATTCGGCCCAGCCAAATCCATCATCTTCTTCTCCGCCACTATCGCCACCGCCCCACGCTCCATCGCATCAGGAATATAACTGTGCCCGTCTCTCGCCTTTCCTTTCCAAGTACAGAAAAGGGATCCCGCTGCCACTGCAGTCGATTCATAGGCCAAGGCTGAAACCTCCGCTTGCCTGCCCCCTTGCCACTCCTTCACCACCACCCCTTGCATGATCTCGGTTAGCTTCATAGTGCCGTTCGGCGTGCCACCACCGTTCCTCGGTTCAAGTTGAGTTGTTGCGCCACTTGAGTCGCAATCCGACTAAAAGCTGGGGCCGCCACCTGACCCCCGTAATAAATTTTCCCTTTCGGTTCATCGACTAATATCGAAACCAAAAATTCAGGCCGATCCGCAGGTAAAAATCCGATGAACGAAGCCCGATGCTTGTCCTTGGCGTATACCCCGTTGGATATTTTCTGCGCCGTACCTGTTTTCCCCGCCACCTCGTACCCAGGAACCTCCGCCTCTTTCGCCGTTCCCTCCTCCGCCACAACTCCCCTCAAAGCCTCCACCACTTGCGCCGCCGTTTCAGGCTTCACCGCCTGACAAACCACCTTCGGCAAAAACTGCAGAACCACTCGGTTATCACGATCCACCACCGCCTTAACAAAACGTGGCTCCATTCGCTTCCCCCCATTGGCGATCGCCCCGTAAGCCAACGCCATTTGTAAATTCGTCGCCGCGATCTCGTAGCCCATCGGGATTCGGGTGATCGAAAGTTTCGTCCAGTTTTTTACCGAGCTCAACCGACCTGCTTCCTCCCCGGGCAACGCTCCCTCCCCTTTTTGGGTTTTCTGCCCAAACCCAAAAAGCCGCGCATACTCGTACAATTTTTCATCTCCCAGCTGAATCGCCAACTTCGCCATGCCAATGTTGCTCGACTTCGCCACCACCTGCCGTAACGAGAGCATCCCATAGGCCTCGTGATCTTTCAGGGAGCGCCCTGCATAGAACATCTCCCCATTTTCGCAAAAGAACTGACTCTCCAAGTCGACAACTCCTTCGTTCAACCCCGCCGCTAAAGTCACTACCTTAAAAGTCGATCCTGGCTCATAAGTATCCGCCAACCCCCGATCTTTCACCCCTTCAGCCTCAAATGTCTTTCTCTGGTTCGGATCGAAAGAGGGTCGACTTACCATCGCCAAGATTTCCCCTGTCGCCGGTCGCATCACCACAATGTGCAAATTCTCAGGAGAGAATTTTTCCAGTAAATCATCCGCTTCCCGCTCCACAATATGCTGGATGCTTTGATCCAAAGTCAGCACCACGTGGTACCCATCTCTCGCCGGCCGATCGCTTAACCGAAAATAGGGTATCTCCCGGCGGTGCACATCTCGGGTGATCCGCCTTTCGCCCGCCACTCCCCGCAAATAACGATCCATCGATTTTTCCACTCCAGCTTCCCCCACCTCAAACGAAATCGGCCGTTCCAACCCCATCACCGTCTGCTCCCGCAAATCCACATACCCCAGCACTTGCGCCGTCTCCGTTCCGTTTGGATAATTTCGCACCGTCTTCCGCTTCAACTGAATGCAACTAATCTTCGCCGCAAGTAATTTACCTTCCGTCTCTGGCGTTAAACCCTCCGCAATCTTCTGATACCGATTTCCTGGATCGGCCTGACCCTTGAGCCACTCTGCGGATACCCCCAGCAATCCCGCCAAAATCGGTAACTCCTTCGGACGCTCCGCCAATACCTTTCCATCTAACCGCACTTCGATCAACGGCATGCTCTGCGCTAAGACCCGCCCACTCACATCCAAAATCGATCCCCGTTGCGCCGCCACTGGCTCCCCGTTGGTATGCATTCGAATCGCCTTCTCCCGGTAAACATCCTGCTTCACCAATTGAATCCAAATTAATTTCACCGACACTACCGTAAAGGCCATCGCCAAGACCCCGGTGATCGCCATCACTCGTACCCGAGAATTCATCGTGCCCCGTCCTTCGCCATATCGGTTCCTTGCCAATTCCGGCGCGTTGGTCCTTCGACGATCTCTAATTGGCTCACACTAATCAGACCCAGATTCATCTGCGCCGCGCGCTCCGAAAGATTCCGCGGAGAACTTAACCGCTCCGCTTGCAATCGCGCTGATTTAACCAAATCGTCTAAATGACCTCGGGCTACCTCCAACTTCTTCAACTCCCCCGCTTCATGAATGTTCGTCACATGGAGTAGCGCAAAAACCACTACCAAGGAGGTCGCTATACCTGCCCCCACCATAAAACGGATTAACGGCGTTCCCCCTACGTGATTCGTCCGACGGATCTGATTACGACTCACGCGGACCTCTCCTTCTCCCGCTCCGCAGCACGTAACCGAGCACTTCGCGCCCGCGGATTCATCGCAATCTCTTCCTCCGTCGGCACCACCTCATCCAACCGCTTCACCCATCTCTCTAAATTCGGATGACCAAACGCCATGCCCATTTCTCTTTTTTCCTCCTCTGAATGCTCCCGAATCCACACCTTCACCGCCCGATCTTCCGCCGAGTGATAAGTCAAAACCACCAACCGACCTCCTGCCCGCAATACCTTCGGCACCGCCGCCAAGACCTCATCCAAGGTTCCCCCCTCGCGGTTGACCGCACGGCGCAAGGCCAGAAAGGTCCTTGTCGCAGGATGCTTCGCTCCGGGTCTAGGTTGCCTGGTCACCCGAGCCACCGCCGTGGCCAACTCCCCCGTCGTAAGCAAAGGACGGGCTCGCATAATTCCTCGGGAAATTTTCCCTGGATCCCGATCCTCTCCCCCCTCACGCAGCAGGCCGCGCAATTCAGGCTCTGAAAGATTGTTCACTAAATCCGCCGCCGTCGTTCCGGTTGTCGGATCCATTCGCATATCCAGAGGCCCGTCTTGCTGGAAACTAAATCCGCGCTCTGCTTGATCCACTTGAGGCGAGGAAATCCCCAAATCCAGCAGCAACCCATCCACCGGCCCTTCTTTTTCCATCACTTGCGCTAACTGACCGAAATTTGCTCGATGAAAACAAAACCGATCCGTCCCCACCTCACTCGCTAATTTCTTCGCTTCAACCTCCGCCTCAGGATCTACATCCAAAGCAATCACCCGTGCCCCCCTCGCTAAGAGGGCGCGACTATGCCCGCCACGACCAAAGGTCGCGTCAATCACCGTGCGGCCAGGGGCAGGTTGGAGGATTTCCATAGTCGCTTCCAATAAA
>CANIEM010000050.1 GCA_947466515.1 Verrucomicrobia subdivision 6 bacterium
ACTGATCGGAAGTCATCTTCACTATCTAATCGGGATAAGTCACCCATGACAATCCGCGCCCACGCTAAAATTAATCTGGACCTTCGACTCCAGAAACGTCGTCCCGACGGGTTTCACCCCATCGATACATTTTTTATTCGTGTCGACGTTGCCGATAATCTGCATGCGGAGCTAACCAGCGACGGAAAGCTGTCCTTACAAATTGAGGGTGACAACAATCTCTCAACAGGAGCAGATAACCTTGTTTTACGTGCCGCCCGCGCCTTGCAATCCCACGCTCCGAATCTCGGGGCCCACCTCCGACTCGAAAAAGTCATTCCCCAAGGTGCAGGACTAGGAGGCGGAAGTAGTGACGCGGCCGCCACCCTCTGCCTTCTTCGAAGACTTTGGTCTCTTCCACTCACCGATGCCGAACTTAGCAAAATCGGGGCAGACTTAGGGAGTGATGTCCCCTTTTTTTTACAACCCTATGCAGCACGCGCTACAGGTCGGGGCGAAATTCTTCACCCTGTCCACTTGACCCACCTCCCCTGGGCTGTCCTGCTCCATCCTGGCTTTGCTTCCCCAACCGCACTTGCTTACGCCCGCTACGCCCAAAATCCTCAAACTGGTTCCGAAGGGCCAACCCTACGCTTACAATCGATCGAGGGCCAAGATTATGAAATTCGTCCTCGGAACGATCTCGAGCCTGCGGTCGAAGGAAAATTTTTCTGGATATCCTCCGCTCGCGAGTGGCTAGATAAACAGCCTGCGGTCCTCGCCGCGCGGATGAGTGGAAGTGGATCGACCGTCTTTGGCCTGTTTTCCACAAAAGAAGAGGCCGCTCATGTTGCGAAGCAGGCCCGTGAATTTTTTGGGACCGAAACGTGGATTCAAGTCTCACGCCTCCTAGGCGGTCACGAATGAATTTAGCGAAGCTTGAGCGAGATCCGGGATTTAATCCGCGCGGAACGATTCCGATGGATGGCCTTCCCTTTTGCCGCTCGGTCCAAACAACGTTGCAGTTCAGGGAAAAGTTTCAGGGCTTCATCCTTCTTCCCAGCAGTGATCAGCGAAAGAAGCTTCTTTTGCGCCAGTCGGGCATTATCCAAGAGACGACGATTCACGACCCGACGCCGAAGGGAGGCTCGGGCTTGTTTTGCAGCAGAAGCAGTGTTGGCCATAACCTCAAATCCTGCCCGAAGCTGGGGGGGGGCGTCAATCCATGAACTTACTTCGCTTCTTTCTCTCCCTCACGCTCTGGCCAGGGATTTTCGCCACCGCACTTTTCCTCCACCGATTGATCCTTGGGGCTTGGGCAAATCCTAGCTTCCCTTGGATGGGTTCAGCTGCTTTCGGGTCGGGTCTGGTTTTGGCTTGGGCTGCATTTTTCTTTCTTCCGCGCCCGCGAGGTCTTTACGTCCTCGGACATGAACTTACCCACGCTCTCGCCGTCTGGTGTAGCGGAGGCCGAGTTCACTCTCTCCACGTGGGCGACCAAGGAGGCAAAGTCGTCGCCGACCGCGTTTCACCCTGGATCAGTTTGGCCCCCTACATCTTTCCTTTTTATCCATTGGGAGCAGGAATTCTCTGGCTAGCAGGGACCCGCTGTTGGCCTGATGTCGCTCACTACCCCATTCCCTTTTTGGGAATTTGGGGGGCAATCTGGGGCTACCACTATGCCTTTACCTTGGCTCTCATCCCCACCCGCCAACCCGATTTCCTCGTCTACGGCCGAATATTTTCTTTCACTCTCATTGTCTTAGGAAACCTACTTGTGGCCGCCTTGCTCACTTGGGCCGCTTTTCAACCCACCCCCGCTAGCCAAACCCTCATTTTGCTCGGCTCGGAATGGGCATGGACCTATACCCAAATCGTTCATTGGCTCTCAGGGCTACTCTTGCGCTACCTACCCCATCCCGCCTAATTTCATCTGCTCGTGCTCGTCTCCGATCTCATCACTGAAGGCAATTTGATGCCCGATCTTCAAGCAGAAGACAAAAACAGCGCTTATTCTCTTATGCTTCAACATCTTGCAGATAAAGGAATTATCTCCAAAGACCTCATTTCCTCCAGTCTGCAGGCGTTGCAGATTCGTGAAGATAAAATGACCACTGCCATGGGCGGAGGGTTTGCGCTGCCCCACGCTACGATTCCTAAACTGCCCTCTCTCTGCACTCTTCTCGCCCGTAGCCCCAAAGGGGTCCCCTGCGAAGCAATGGACGGCAAGCTTGTTACCATTTTTTTTCTTATTCTCGTCCCGCCCGATCAAAATCAGACTCACTTACAAACTCTCGCCACCGTGGCCAAATTCTTTAATCGGCGCGGTATTAAATCAAAGATCCTCCAAGCCCTCGGTTCAGCAGAAATTCTCGAACTCCTCCGACTCCCCTAATGTCCCTACGTGCTGAACTCGAAGCGCGGGTCCAGTCCTGGACTGCCGCGAATTTTCCAGCCATCGGTCGAGGACCTTGGATCCGAACGTGTGCCGATGCCCGCCATGGCCACTTTCAAACGCACCTCCCCATGGTTGCAGCAAAGCAGACGGGTGGTAATCCGCGTGAAATCGCCGCCCGCCTCGCTGAGGAGTGCTTACCCCCTACCGATTGGGAAAAACCCAGCGTCGCAGGAGCTGGTTTTGTCAACTATCGGGCCACCCCCCAAGCCGTCGCCCAAGCCGCACAGAACCTTCGCGCGAATCCCTCCCTTGGAGTCGAACTAGATCCTCAACCAGAAACCATCGTGGTCGATTTTAGCTCTCCCAATATCGCTAAATCCATGCACGTCGGCCACATTCGCTCCACCCTTCTTGGAGATACTCTCGCCCGTCTGCTCAAACGAATCGGCCATCGGGTCGTCCGCATTAATCACCTCGGGGATTGGGGCACTCAATTCGGAAAACTCCTCCTTGCCTACAGGGCCGCAGGTCGCCCCGAAATCTCATCCACCAACGCCATTCAACAGCTCGAAGAATTTTATAAACAAGGCCACCAGGAAGCAGAATCGGATCCCGCGAAAATGGATCAAGCCCGCGCCGAACTGGCCGCCCTCCAGTCTGGAGATCCAGAACGGCGGCGCGATTGGGAACTCTTTTGTGCGCGCTCTTCTGAGCATTTCCGCGAGGTCTACCAGCGCCTCGGCATAACCTTCGACCTCGAAAAAGGGGAGAGCTCCTACCACGAGGAACTTCCTGGCATTGTGGAAGAGCTCCTCCGGCTCAAAATCGCCGAAAATAGTCAGGGCGCTGTGGTTATTTCTAATCCTTCCGTAGCCGAAGAGCCTTTTCTTATCCGAAAATCGGACGGGGCTTTTCTCTATGGAACAACCGATTTAGCCGCCCTGCGGTCCCGCCTTCGCGATCTCCATGCAGACCGAATTCTCTATGTCACCGATGGTCGACAACAACTCCACTTTCGCTGGTTATTCGACACGGCCCAGCGATGGGCTCAGAAAGTCGCCCTAGAACACGTCTGGTTCGGAACCATTCTTGGCCCTGATCGAAAACCACTGAAAAGCCGCGATGGCACGCCCCTCAAACTCGTCGATCTCCTCGCTGAAGCGAAGGAACGAGCCAAAAAAATTCTCTTAGACAAAAGACCCGACCTCGCTCCCGACCTTCTTGAATCCAAAGCCGAGTGCCTGGGTATCGCCAGCCTTAAATATGCGGATCAGATGCCAGGGCGTAACCTGGACTATGTTTTCACCTGGGAGAAGCTCCTCGCCTTTGATGGAAACACCGCCCCCTACATCATGAATGCTTACGTACGCACCCGAGCGATTTTGCGTAAAGCAGAAATAACAACCACTCCAGTCCACCCGATCAGGCTTGAGGAGAAAGCGGAAGAAGAGTTGGCTCGCCAACTTCTACTTTACGGGGATGCAGTTGCTCTCGCCGCTAGTGATCGCCGCCCACACCATCTCTGTGGTTATCTTTTCGAAACCGCCAGTATGTACCATCGGTTTTACGAGGCCTGCCCAGTCCTCAAGGCCGCCTCTCCTGCCTTGCGCAATTCACGCCTAACTCTCGCTGGTCTTACCGGTGATATTCTCAAAGATGGTCTTGGGTTGCTTGGCATTCCCACTCTCGAAGAAATGTGAGCTCAGACCCAACTCCAGACATCGCCCTGCAAAGTTAATCTACCAAACCGACGAAGTGGCCTACTTATCGATCCGGTCCGCATCGCCCCAGAGATTCTCTAGGCGATAAAAATTGCGCCGTGCCGAGTGCATCACATGAACCAAAACATCTCCATAGTCCAAAATAATCCACTGACTGGCGGAGTTTCCGGAAATTCGATACGGCTTGCGGCCACCCGATTCCTCTACCCCCCGATCAATTTCCCCGGCAATTGCCTTGAGATGAGGCTCATTATCGCCAGAAACAACCAGAAAGAAATCGGCCGGACCACCCACTTTACGTAAGTCAAGAATCACAGGGTCTTTTGCCTTCTTCTCGGCCGAGGACTCCCGACAAAGTCGGGCCAACTCCACCCCACCCACACTCATCGATAAACCCTACTTCGTCGCAAGCATTTCTCCACCGAAGGTAAAACTAAGCCCTTCACCGAAAGCCCTCGTTGTAGACGCCCACGGATATCGGTAGCCGAGATATCAAAGCGAAGAGGAATCGACTTCATTTTCATACAAGCAAGAGGTTGGGCTATTTCGGGGCGGGGAAACACCAGAAACTTCACCAGACCGCCTAGCTCTTCGTAGTTTTTCCAGCGTGGGAGTGTTGACCATTGATCGGAACCTAATATCCAGTACAGCTCCCCTTTCGGCTCCAGGGCGTTCCAATGGCGAGCGGCCTCAACTGAGTAGGAAGGACCCTGCCGATCGACCTCCCATGATGAGACCTTAGCCCAACCCTCCCCTTTCAATCCCGCACGCAACCAGCTCAGCCGAGCACGATCCGACGCAATCGGACGAACCGATTTCAAGGGAGATTGCGAACAAGGTAGAAAGATGACTTGATCCAGAGAAAACATCTCGCGGGCCGCGATGGCAATCAAGTAGTGACCAACATGAAACGGATCAAACGTTCCACCGAAAAGGGCCGTCTTTCGCCTCAGAAAATACTCCGATCAACCTGAATTTTGTCGTTCGGTCGCAACCGAATATCGCGGCCCTGGTCACTCTGAATCTCCTTTGCGTTAAACTCCTGCGTAACTCCATTTTGTGTCAACCGCACTTTCCTTCGATTAGCGAAATCGGTGAAGCCCCCGCAAGCCGCCACAGCGCCCATTGCGGTCAGATCTTTTGTATAGGGAACTCGCATAGGAGACCGGACCTCGCCCGTCACGTCAACGAACCTTTGTTCCTTCAAATCCACCGTAACGTTTGGATTGGTAAATATCTCTTCCTTGATGTAGGTCGATTCAATTAACTTTTTCAAGGTGACGGTGGTGTTGTTGGCGGCGGCCAGACTTCCTATGTGGGGCATAGATATTTTCCCTGCCTCATCAATTTTCACCTCAAAAATCCCCTGATCTGCTGTCGGTACACCCGTGAGGCGAATAATTAGAGTGTCGCCCCCACGCAAAAGATCACTGATATCGTCCGAAGAAGTACCCGAAATTGCACTAGCTGGAACGATTCCCGACATCGGATCGGGGAGTAGCACTGCAGGTGCACCAGTCGGCGCGATTGGATTCTCTGCGGGCCCGTTGGTAGTAAATGCTGATCCTCCTCCTAAATTAAGCGATTGAGCCAAAGCCATGGATGATATCATCATCACCGCACAAAGCGGTCCTAGATTCAGTTTCATAGAAGTACTAAAACAGATCCTCGTCCTTTGGAGGACGCACGTAAGTAACCCGAGGAGCTGGCACGACAGCGTCATCGATCTCCTCAATCGGAGTGGCCCCAGATTCAGCGACGATGACCTGTTCCGCTACTTCAGGATGCGCACCATTGGCTGAAATCACTTCAGCGACAACCTTCGGTTCCTCTCCCGACTTTTTCCGGGCCCTCGGAGCTCGTTTCTTATAGCCATACTGGGTCGAGTATCCCGCATAGTAGTAGTAATTGTCGTCAGTCTTGATGTTTACATTGTTCAAGATAACCCCAAAAAGTTTGCCACCCACCTCTTCGATAACGCGCTTGGCCCGCTGGGAAACATTTCGAGGATAGCGCCGATGTTGAATCAGGAGAAGAGTCACATCGACCTCCTGGCTAATGACCGAGGCATCACTAATTCCGAGCACAGGAGGCGAATCCACCACAATGACATCGTAATTCACCCGACATATCTCCAAGAGGGAGGCAAAGCGGGCACGACTAAACCCCCCCAAGTCTTCCGGACCGAGACTTCCCGCCGTCAGCATCTCCAAGTTCGGTACCGAAGTGGCTTGAATCAGCTCATCCAAAGAAGCCTGACCCGCCAAAAATTCCCCTAGCCCTAGGGTATTCTCCAAATCGACTGCCCCATGCATCGAAGGTCGCCGAATATCACCATCGATAACTAGCACCTTCATCCCACTCTGAGCACACACCCAACCTAAATTAAACGAAGTGGTTGATTTTCCCTCTCCAGGCCCACCACTAAGCACGGTAATCGAGCGCGCAATTTCCCGTGAACCTGTAAGATTTAGTTTCGCACAAAGGATTCTATAACCTTCGGTAAATCGAGAATTAGGGTCATCTTTCGTTAAGAATTTTGCCCCCTTAGGAATAACTGCCAGAACGCTAATACCTAGATGACGTTCAACGTCATCCATCGTCTTAATACTCGTGTCCAAATACTCAATGAAAAAAGCCAAACTCAATCCCAGGACAAGTCCCACCACCAAACTTAAAGAAAGATTCAGCTTCATGTTTGGCTTGATCGGCCTTACTCCAGGCTCTGCTCGATTGATAATTTGCACCGGCCGAGTCTCAATTCTGGACTCCACCGACTGCTGGCGGTAGCGCGAGGTTAAGACTTCTAAGAGCTGGCTCTGCGTTTCGAAATCACGTCGAGCCTCGTTATACGGTGCCAACCGATCGGTGCGATCCTCCCGCAGTTGCGTCCTCAAATCAGAAACTTCTTTCTCTAAGCCCTCCACTTTCGCCTGCGCCACACTCAAGTCGATAGCCAGAGCACGTCGAATTCCTGTAACCAATTTGTTTAACTGGTCTCGGCGCTCGCTAACTACCCGGATTGCTCCCTGCATCTCAGGGTGCTTCTTGCCGTACCCCTGCTTCTGCATCGAAGCGACATTTTGCAGAGCTTGCAGATACTGCTGCTTGGTGGAGGCGGTAGTCGAGTCCTCCAACTGCAAGGCGGGCAAAGTGGATTCCAACTGCTCAATACTCAAGTCGGCGACTTTCTCCAGTCGGACCTTTCGCGAGATCATGTCGGCCCTTAACTCGCTTAACATCGATTCCTTTCTCTGGATTTCCATATCCGACAAGGTGGTTGACTGAACCTGAGAGGAAGCACCAGGCAACTCATCGATTTTCAAATCTCGCCGCAGGGTTTCAATCCTCGCCGCTGCCTCTTGCACAAGTTTCTTCTGCTTTTGCACCTCCCCATCCAAAGCCTTAAGCCCAGAATCGCTACGCCCTGTGATTTCGCTTCGCCGAAACTCTTCATAAGAATCAGTAATCGTATTGGCATACAAAGCCGCCTCTTCAGGCTTTACGCTGGTGCAGACAACCTCAATCAGCTTGGTGTTTCGAAAAGGTCTCACCTCAAGATAACTTTTGCGAAAGATCATGAACGCCTGATCGTCGTTAATCGAACCATCCGGCAACTCCATCGCTTTTGAAAGACGATTGGCTACCCCAAGTTTCGTGATCACTGGATAAAGAACTTTTTTGCTTTGGATCATCTCAAACTCCGTCTGAAAGAAAACCGGATCAAATCCCTCAAAACTGCTTGAAAATACTTGAAGATCCTTATTCTCTTTTTCCACCCGAAGAACTGCAGAGGACTCGTAAATTTTGGGCTGGAGCTTGGTCACAACAAAACCTGTGCCCATCACCAAAACAATAATCGTAACCGAGGTCGGCCATCGGTTTTTAATTACCCGCCATAGATCATTAACATGAAACGAAGCCTCACTTGCATTGGCTACACCCGCCCCATACCCGTAGGCTGGCTGTGCCGATGGAACCTCATTCACTAAGCCAAGTTACTTGCAGTTAGGCGATTATGCAATCAGTAGGTTCCTCGAACCCCCAAGTAAACTTGATTCCTAGTATAACTCCCTCCATTCCCATTATTTACATCAAAGTACGATCCGTAGTTTGTATAGCTCCAACCCAACTCGGCCGATAGATAAGGGAAGATTTCATAAGAGAACTTACACTGGTAGGTAAAAGTCGTTTGTTGACCACTTCCTTGGTAAGTCCCAACCCCATTGAGGGCTTCACTTTGTGCTTGAGATAGTTGAGGGGTGAAGACCGCAAGATTGAGAAACATGCTCTGAATCACTGAAAGCTTGTCTGTGAAGTAGTGGTCCCAGTTCGCGTTGATCGTGTAGGCCTCAGAATTGGAGGATGTGGCTAAATTAGACTGCTGGACTGCGACAGAAAGTCCGCCCGAAACAAAGCTTTTTTGATCATAGTTCCAAGTCGAACTAATGGAGGCAAATGGGAAAGCCCCGATTTCCAACTCCCCACTCCCCAGCCCTCCCGCAGAAATTGTCGAACTACTATCAGACAACCCATAGTTATCGTTCAACTGGATACCTGCGCGCCCACTGAAAGTGATCGTCGGAGTAAACGTCTGATCTGCACCCAAAGAGAGCGAAACCTGCTGATTGTCACGATACCCCTGATCATTCTGGTAATCATAGAGCTGATAATCAAATGTGAATGTTCCCACCGTTTCGGGTGAAAAATCCAAACGGAACTGCTGGAAAGCACCATTGTTCATGTAATTACTTGTCCCCGCGCTCCCCGAGGTGATTCCACCCGTATTATTATAAGTAGCCGCTCCATCGCTATTTAAAATCGAATTATTCCAACGGGTGATCATCGCTAGACGGTCCGAGACCCGATAATCAGCTTGGATCGTTCCCAGATTATTAATAAACCCCTGGGTATTCACGACAGGCGCTAAACCTGCTGTGACCAAAGTTGGCAAGGGCTGTTCGCTATAAATAAAATTATCCGAAACCGTCAGGCTGGTTCGAGGATCGAAAGCATAGGTGTAGCGCCCAATAAAAGCCTGACTGTACTGCAGATCGTAAGACTGATTGATACTAGGAAAATAGGTGCCAGTGAAATCATATCGCAAAGCCAAGTCTGCTTGAAGACCAGTATAATTGTATCCGAGAGAAGGCTGGACGCTGGAGTAGGTTGACGAGACCACATCCGAAGTTGACTGGTACGATTGAGTTAGTGGATTACTGTCATACCCCTCGCGCAAAGCGACCGTCGCCGTAAACGGTTTGGTCCCCTCCTGGCCTGCGGATCCTTGAATTTGTGCTGATAACTTTCCGGCCGAAAATATAGCTACGCCAAGCAAGAGTAGCTGAAAAATGAGCCGTGTCTGATGTGGAGGAGCTTGGCCGTCTGCCATCTCCCAAGTCTTGTGGTTCTGAAATTTATTTCAATGTAAACGCACTATATGTTGTGCCATATTGCCTATCACTATCCAATAACTTGTGCTTAATTATACTATAAAAATCTTAAAACCATGAACTTCAGCTAGTTCCATCTTTTTTGAATTGAAAGAAGTAAATAGTCGTTGTTTGGAGGTAAGGATGTAGCAAATGCCTGCGGTAAGTCAGGTGGCTTTTGGCGACGAATCAAATCAGCCCATGCGCTCCACTCGGAGTTTTCTGCCAGCATTTGGCTGTACATCTTCACATCTGAACTTGCAGGCGTGAAAAGTATACTGAAAACAGGGGTCACCCGATCATGAATTTTGAGAAAATCCTCCCGTGTTGAGGGTATCCACAGAGTAGGCTGGTCAGTGTACCACGCTTCGGCCGCAGGAAGATCGGAAGCCTGCAACTCTCCGGGCTCAAACCAGGAGCGGATATAGAGAAAGATAGGAGGATAAGTTGGGGGATAATTAAACGGCGGCGGCTCAGGCAACGCCAAACGAGAAAGCGTAGGCCAGCACGCCAAGATGGCGACGAGGATGGCGAATAACTGTCCCAATAGATCAATCTGCAACTTCCACCGCTCGATAATAATCCAAAGATAGGCCGAACCGTAAACACAAGCCACGGGCAGCAGAACCAAAAGCAAAGGCCCCTCTTTCGATTCGTTCCCCCTGTAAATAAACGCCGTAGCCAACACAAGAGCTAGAAGAGTTACCCCCCAAATATTTCTCCCCTGTGCCGCGGAACTTTTTCGAAAACCATGCATCATTGCGATCAAGGCTAATGTTCCAGCTACCGCACTACCGCAAAGTGTAGGTCCTTGCGAAACAAGCGAAGTAAGACCGCGCAGCACTGACCCCCCGACTCGCCGCCAAACATCCGTCTTATCAACGTCGAAGGCGTACGTTCTCCAAACCAAGTTACCTGGGTAGTTCCCCGAATCTGCAAGGAAGTAAGCCCAGTTCAGCCCCAACGGATTCCCCGTGATTAACCATAGCCTTCCCATCCAGGCCAGAAAAAGGGCAAGTCCGATGCCCACTCCTAGCAAAAGAAAAAACCGACCCTGCTTCAGAAAGTAAAAACCGAAACAAGTAAAAGCCAACACAGGCCAGATCTGAATCATCTGCACCAGAGGGGTTAGACCTAAAACCAAACCAGCCAATCCCACCCATAAACCACCCCCGCCTTCCGCTCCGCCCTCCTCAAGACTCTCCCCCTGTTGACAACCGCGAAACAGAAGATATCCCGAAAGCGCGTAGAGAAAGATGACAAAACACGATAATCCACCTCCTACCGTCTGATCCCATACCGATGCACTCCCCAAAAAGAAAACTACCGCTAGGACCCCTGTGCCGATATCAAATTGTCGCGCTGCCCAGCCGTAAATAGAAAAACTCGCGCCCAGCAAAAAGAGCACGTTCAATGCCAGTATCAGATAGTCGGCAGGATAAATCCGGAAACCCTTCACGGCATCTGCCGAAAGATTAAATTTAACCAAAGAGGTTACCTGCCCGATTTTGAAAAAGGCCCCTAAAACCAGCGGGTAAAGTGGGGGATTTAAAGTTTCAGGAAAAGCACTTACTGGAGGCGCATCATTTCCCATCTTTGCCCGCAACTGCCAAAGCGACAAGGGACGAATGAATTTTGTCGTAAAACCTTTTCCCGTTGAAAGTTGACGAGCTTGTTGAGCAAGATCCATCGCTTCAACCGTCCTCAATCCATTGAATTCCCGAATTCCAATCCAACCGGCCAACCCCGCTAAAATTAAAAATAAGGCGATCCGCACCAGCCAAAGCCGGATCGGACCCGCCTCCACATTATAAACCCAATCTTGTAAGGTGCTCATTTCTTCTTCTCTTTGCGAGGTTTCAACCCTGCCAGCTTCCGATGGAGTGTGCGACGATGAATTCCTAGCTGTTCCGCCGCCGCCGTCACATTCTGCCCTGTCTGAATCAAGGCCCCTTGGATTGCCTCAAGCTCTAACTTCTCCAGTTTCCCCCCAGTACTGAGGACCCGACCAGTCGAGACCTGCCCGGTTTTCCTTACTGAGGCAGGTAGATCGCCTGCCTCGATTTTTAACCCTTGAGCCAAGACCACCCCATGCTCCACCGCCGTCCTCAACTCACGTACATTCCCAGGCCAGCGATAATCACAAAGAAGCTCTAAACTCTCTCGGCTAAACTCTAGGCTCGGCTTCCCGTTTTCCTGCGCATACTCCTTGCGAAAATGCTCGGCTAAAATCGGAATATCCTCCGCTCGGTCTCGGAGAGGTGGCAATAAAATCTGCACCACTCGAATCCGAAAAAATAGATCCTCTCGAAAAGTCCCATTTCTTACCAAAGCCTCCAAATTGCGATTCGTCGCCGCGACCAGACGAACGTCCACCTCCATCAACTTATTTCCCCCCACCCGCTCCATTGCACGCTCTCCGAGAACACGCAGAAGTTTTACCTGAGTCGAGGCATCAATCTCGCCAATCTCATCCAAGAAGATCGTTCCTCCTTGGGCTTGTTCAAAACGCCCAATTCGTCGCTCAACCGCGCCTGTAAATGCTCCTTTTTCATGACCAAAAAGCTCACTCTCCAAAAGTTGCGGGGAAAGCGCCGCACAGTGTACCGCTACGAAGGGGGCGCTCTTCCTAGAGCTCAATCCATGCAGTGCCCGTGCGACCAACTCCTTTCCCGTTCCACTCTCCCCTTCGATTAAAACGCTCGCCTTTGAGTCCGCGACTTGCCGAATCCTCTCCAGCACATCCTTCATCCCAGCCGAACCCCCCAAAATACGCTCTAGGCCAAAGGACCGCTTCAGCTCTGCTCGTAATTGGACATTTTCTTTTTCCACCTGCACTGTCCGCACCGCTCTTCGTAATAAAACTTCCACCCGCTCCAAATCTAACGGTTTGGTCACATAGTCATAGGCCCCTTGCCTCATCGCCTCAACGGCACTTTCCACCGAGCCATACGCCGTCATCACGACGCAGACCGGCGGAGGCCTTTGCGCGCGGCACAACTCCAATATTCCCAATCCACTCTCATGTCCTAAACGCAAATCGGTTAAAACTGCATCCATCGGCTCAGCCAAGAAAAGAACTTTGGCAGAATTCAGATCCGCCGCCACGTAGACTTCAAACTTATCTGCTAAACCACGACGCAACGCATCTCGGGTGTTCTTTTCATCATCCACCACCAATAAGTTAGGCTTCTTTTCCGTCACAAAACTTTCTCCCTTTCCTGAATAACTCCCTCCTCAAGCAAGTGAACCCGGCGCTCATGCAAAGGAATGCGCAAGGTCACCACCGTACCTTTTCCCACCGAACTCTCCAACTGGAGGCTACCGCCATGCTCCCGAGCAATCCGTTGGACAATCATCAAGCCTAAACCCGTACCGCCGTGGCGTGTCGTGAAGAACGGTTTACCCAAATGCGGCAGATCATCAGCCTGGATTCCTGGACCATGATCATGGCATGCCCAAACTAAAAACCCAGACTCTCTCTTCACTGTGAAACAAATCATTCCCTTTTCCGCCGAGGCCTGCATCGCATTGCGTAAAATATTATAAATAGCCTGCTTCATCTGGTCTCGATCCATTGGAACCGTTCCCACATCCTTTGCTACCACCTTCTCCAAAAAGATAGCCCGGTCCTCTAACTCCACCAGCAAGGGCTCCAATGCTTCTGCCAATACTTTCGCAGGATCCTCCACTGTCTTCTGCAAAGGTTGTGGTCTCATTGCCCGCAAGAACTGGGAAATCAGACCATCCAATCTTCGAATCTCCTGCTGGCAGACATGAAGTGATTCGTTGATTTTTTCCGCCGTAGAATCCTTGAGACCTTTTAAATCTTTCTCCATAATCTGCAAATGAAGATGCAGGCTGTTTAAAGGATTGCCGATTTCATGAGCCACACCCGCCGCCAAGAGGGTCAAGGCCTCCAACTGGCCCGTCTCCAACGCCTGCTTGGTTTCTGCTCGGCTCTTGGTCACATCATGAAAAATAACCGCGTGAAAAATCCCGTCCCTTCCTCCGATCTGCAAAGGTACAAGGTAATAGTCCAAAACTCTTGCTTCGGGATAGTCCACCTCAAGGGTCCCTGAAGAAACTTGGTGATTTTGTAGAAGCGCAATCCAGTCCACCCCACGCAGGCTACGCTGCAAACTCCAACTGCCCGCTTCTGCGTTGTCGGGAAGCGCTAGGAGTTGGCCTGCCGCCCGATTCCAGTAAGTCAGCTTCCCCTCATCATCGACTACCGCAATCCCCTCCTGCAACGTATTGAAAATCGTCTCCAAAAAACCCTTATCCTCCGCCAGCCGAGTCAGCTGGGTTTGCAACGCCTCAGGGGTAACCCGGTTCGCCCGCTCAATCACCTTCTCTAAAAAGGATGACCTCATACAAGTCTGCTCTCCTAACTCAAAACCAACGCTTCGATTTCATCCAAAACCCCATCCCAATCATTAAAAACAAAGTAACTCCCATAAGAATCCAATAGGATTGCGGGCTCTCCAATTCGGGCATCCGATGAAAGTTCATCCCATACCATGAACCCAAGACCACAGGGGGAATGGTAATCGCGGTCAAAGCTGTCAAAACCTTAATTCCCTCATTCGCTTCATGGGCCGAGCGGTTGGTGTAGACATCAAAGGCCACCATCATTCGGTCGTTACAACCCTGCAAACGCTCGTCAACCCGGGTCATTGCATCCTGTACATCTCGAAAATAAGGCAACATTAAGGCACGCACTAACTTTGATTCCCCTCGCGACAACCGCGAGATCACTTCGCGTTGCGGACGCAACGTTTGCCGCAGAATCGATAGCCGGCGACGCGATCGGAGAATTCGATTGGAAAGATCTTCGGTCCGTCCACCAGCCAACGCCTTGTCTTCCACATCCTCCATCTCCCCCGTCAGGGCCTCGACCACTGGCAAATACGAATCCGCCACATAATCCAGAACCTGATGAGCTAATCGATCCGCCCCACGGGCCTGTGGAGCAGTTCCCTTAATCAATCGATCCTGAAGCAAAGTAATCCCCGGGATTTTCTCAAGGTGGTACGTCACCAAAAACTCTTTTCCCAAAAAAAGATTGAGCTCGGAGATTTTTAAAGTCTTTTCTGTCGTTAGCCCTACACTGTGCATGATCATATAAAGATAATCTTCGTAATCCTCAATCTTAGGGAGCTCACTCAGAGTCAAACAATCTTCAATCGCTAAAGGATGGAACTCAAACAAACTCTCCAGAACCTCCTTCGTTTCCTCAGGGGTGGGAGCGGTCAGGTCGATCCAAAGAATTAGCCCCTTATCCGCCCGCGCTAAGCGTAAAGCTTCCAGCTCAAGGTTATGACTAACCAGGCGGCCCTCACTAAAAACAAAGGATTCGATCACCTCTGTATCTTCGCCCGATTCGTGACTTTCGTCCAAAGTTTTCCGCTCCGCCCAACATCCACACTAGATTCTATCAATTGCCTTGGTAGACTGCATTCTAGTGAAAAAACCGGTTTTACTTCTCATTCGTGACGGTTGGGGGATCAATCCAGCAGGCAGGCAGGGCGCCGCCCTCCAAGGAGATGCTACCCTTCTGGCCACGACCCCGGTGCATGATCAACTCTACGCCACCTACCCCCAATCCCGACTCCAAGCGAGCGGGCTCCAGGTCGGCTTGCCCGAGGGCCAAATGGGAAACTCCGAGGTGGGACATCTTAATCTCGGCGCAGGTCGCATCGTCTATCAAGAGCTCACCCGCATCAATCTCGCCATTCAAGATGGTACTCTCAACCGTAATCCTGTCCTCCAGGAAGTTATCCAAGCCTCCCATGGCCACCGCCTCCACTTAATCGGACTCGTTTCTGATGGCGGTGTTCACTCGCATATCGAACACCTTCTCGCTCTTCTTACCATCGCTTCTACGGCAGGAATAAAAGAAATATACGTTCACGCCATCACGGATGGGCGCGACTGCTCACCAACTTCAGGGCTTGAGTTTATGCAAACTTTGGAGGCCAAAATCGCCCTAATCCCCGGTTGCCACCTCGCCACCGTCATCGGTCGCTACTACGCCATGGATCGGGATAAACGTTGGGAACGTGTCCAACTCGCCCACGACCTCTTTCTCAATGGAAAAGGCACCCCCGCAGCCTCAGGAAAAGCTGGACTCCAAACCTCTTACGATGCGGGAATCACCGACGAATTCGTTCTCCCCATAAAAGTTATCCCGCAGGCTGGTCCACTGATTCGCGATCAAGATGTTCTCTTCTTTTTTAACTTCCGTGCCGATCGTATGCGCCAAATTGTCCGATCCCTCACCGACCCAGATTTCAACCTTTTCCCCTGTCCTCATCGGCCCAAGAACAAAACTTTTACCATGACCCCGTATGAGAGCGACTTCGCCCGCCTCGGGATTCGACATCTTTTCACACCCCTCGAAATGAAAGATCTCCTCGGAGAGGTTGTTGCCGCTCACGGCCTCTCGCAATCGCGATTGGCGGAAACCGAAAAGTATCCGCACGTCACCTACTTCTTTAATGGCGGCAAAGAGACTCCCAACTCACACGAAGAACGAATTCTCGCCCCTTCCCCTAAGGTTGCCACCTACGATCTTCAACCCGAAATGAGCGCATTCGAATTAACCGATAAAGTAGTCGATCGTATCGAGCGCGGACTCGATGATCTCATCATACTCAATTTCGCCAACCCCGACATGGTCGGTCACACTGGAGTTCTTGCCGCTGGTATTCGTGCAGTCGAAACCATTGATCGTTGCGTTGGTCGGGTTGTCCAAGCTCTACTTGCAAGAGGCGGCAAAGCACTGATCACCGCAGACCACGGAAACTGCGAACAAATGCTCGAAGCCGACGGCTCTCCTCACACCGCCCACACAACGAATCTCGTCCACCTGCTCTATGTCGCACCTGATTCAGCCAAGTACAATTTGGCCGATGGGATTCTCGCAGATATTGCCCCCACTCTCCTCGTCATGCTCGGCCTACCCAAACCCGCCGCCATGACCGGCAACTCGCTTCTCCGACTCAAAAAGTAGATACTAATTCTGCCCCGGTACCGCCGTCTCCGTATGAAGGACCGATCCCCAAACTTTAACTAACTCACAAACATCCACCGTCTTGGCCTGCTCCCCAGGGAATTGTACCACCGCCGATCCGTATTCTGGATGCGCCGACTCCTTTTCGATCGTCACAATCGTCCCCTCTTGCATTTTTGTGTCGTAGGCCGAAACAACGCGATCTCCTGGCTCCAAGGGACCAAGAAACTGCCAAAAACAGTCGTCCAACATCCCATTCGTTTCCTTTAAGTTCTTTTCCATATCTTCTTCAAGATCACCCACCGCAATCGATTTCGTTAATCCCTCGATGAGTCGCGTATGCCGATCGAGAATTGCATATAAACGGCGCTCCGCCTGTTCGATCCTAATCTCATTGGCCGTCATCGCCAATGCCCGCAAGGTTGCTCCTGAGCTTTCTAATCCTTTAACCTTTTTTCCACTATTTTTCTTCATTGCGCTAGTTCCAATCCTCCCTGCGCACGCCAACACCTGCCAGCATGAACTCATTCCTCACGGACCCGCTCTCCCCATCCAAGAAAAAAGCTCAACCGCAGCCCCAAAATATCTCTCCTCTGTCCCGTCCCGCTCGCCATATCCATAACCCACAAACACACCCTCAACCCCAGCCCTCTTTGCCGTCTCCCTATCCACACCGCTATCCCCCACAAAAAGATGCCTCCCCCGACCTGCTTTTAATCGACTCAATGCTAAAAGTAGTGGCCTCGCATCAGGTTTGCGCACGCTATCCTCTCCACTCACCACCACTCGAATCCACCGATCCCAACCCAGATTCCTCACTAACTTCCTCACCGTCGCTCCATCCTTATTTGTGCATATTCCCAGCCTCCACCCCCGCTGTACCAAACGCCGCAAGCCATCATCGACCCCAACATAGGGCCGACTCATCCCACTACTGGTCCGCCCGTACTCCGCAAAATACTCCTCTGTCAAACCCCCGACTTCCCTCCCCTCCGCACTTTTCCCCGTCGCTCCCCAAGCCCTATGCAATAAAGTTTGCGGGCCTCTTCCCACAAGAATCTTTACCTCAGGCTCCGACAAACCTCGCCGCCCA
>CANIEM010000051.1 GCA_947466515.1 Verrucomicrobia subdivision 6 bacterium
ATCGTGGGCAACTCGCGGCCGTGGCTTTCGAGCCCGTTCTTTGCAATACCAGCTGTGTGGAGGCAGTTCCAGGGATGATCGAAGCCATCCGGGAATGTTGCGACCAAGAGGGAATGCTGATGATCGCCGATGAGACGATCACTGGTTTTCGTTTCGGGGCATCCTGTGCTCAGGGCTACTACGGATTTTCTCCCGATCTGACGATCCTCGGAAAAGCGGTCGGCGGCGGCGTGCCTTTTGCGGTTCTGGGCGGGCGGCGGGCCGCGATGGCCAAAATTGAAAGTGGTCGCGTGATTCATGCGGGGACTCTGAATGCCAATCCTCTTTGCTTGGCGGCCTCTGCTTGGTGCTTAGATCATATTCGCGCACTGGGGACGTCGCACCCCAAAGAGTTGCAGGAGCAGGGACGGCAGTTGATGCGGAACCTTCGCCAACAGGCAGATCATTACCAGATTCCACTTCGGCCTCAAGGCCCAGGGCAGGTTTTCCATACCTTGATGTTGAAGGCAGGGGCCCCAGAAGGAGACGCCCGCGATCACCGGGATTATATGCTTCGGCATGATGCACCGCGTTGGGCGCACCTGCGGCGGTGTCTTTTGGAGGAGGGAATCCGCGTGGTGGAGCGTGGACTTTGGTTCCTTAGCCTTGCGCATCGGACCGTCGACTTGGAGGAAGCGGTGGTCCGGATCGATCGTGCGATGAAGCGACACAAAGGTGAGTGGAAAAGTATTTGAAAAATAAAAGAATCTTTCTCGCGGGGCTTTATCACGAGACGAATACCTTTGCTCCGGGGCGACTCACCTTGGCCGATTTCCGAGTCTTGAAGGGTGAGCAGATGATGGAGAGTTGTGGTAATGGTTCGCCTTTGGGAACTTTCTTGGAGGAAGCAAAACGACTTCAATGGGAAGTGGTGCCACTGGTGCAAGTCGTCCATTCCCCTGGTCCAATGGTAGAAGACAGGGTGGTGGAATTCTTTCTTGAGGAGTGTCGGAAAAGCTTGGATTCAGCGGGATCTGTAACAGGGGATGCACTTTTCCTTGTTCTTCATGGCGCCATGTGTACGGAAAGATGGTCGGATGCGGAGGGGGAGGTCTTGGCACAACTGCGGAGCATCCCCTCCTTAGCTACGCTACCAATTTTTGGGACGTTGGATCTGCATGCGAACTTTACCCAGCGCATGGCGCAATATTCTAACGGACTCCTGACCTACCGAGAGAACCCCCACACCGATGCGGCAGAAACCGCTCGTCGTGCAGCCCAACTTCTCCACCGAGCGCTGAAAGACGGAAACCAGCGTCTGACTCGCTTTGTGGCTACGAATATTCTTTGGCCACCGACGGGGACGGGAACAAGTGATGAACCTATGAAAGGGTTGGAAAAGCTCGCCCGTCATTTAGAGGGGAAGATGAGTTTCGATGCAGTAAACGTCTTTGCTGGATTCGCCCATGCGGATACTCCAGACACAGGCGTTTCTTTTTCGATTCTTTACGACCCTCACAAAATTACCTCCAGCCAACTTGACTCGGCTGCAGAGCAGTTGAGAGCCCTAGCGGAACAGTCGAAAAAAGAAGGGCTTCCCGAAGAGTGGGATCTGGAGGAAGCGATTGTGGACGCGTTGGAAAAGAAGAAGTTCCCCGTCTGTCTGGTGGAACCCGCCGACAATATCGGAGGTGGATCCCCTGGGGACGACACCAGCGTACTTCGGGCGTTGCTCCGTCATGGAGTTCGGAGTGCAGGGGTCGTGCTAAATTCCCCCGCCGCGGTCGCTCAGCTTTCGAACTGTGCACTGGGCAGTGAGCAAGAAGTGACGGTCGGCGGGAGGTCTCTTCCTGCGTGCCCTGGACCGCTTTTCCTGCGGGTACGTCTGGTCAGACGAACGGATGGCAACTTTAGATTGGAAGATCGGCAGAGCCACCAAGCCTCGATGGGAGGCGTAGAGGTGGCCATGGGCCCTTGTGCTTTGGTCGAAGCGGAAGGAATAAGTATCTTACTCACGAGTCGACCGACTGCGCCGATGGATTTAGGACAGTGGCGGAGCCAAGGTTGTGATCCAGAGAAATTTAACTTCCTTGGGATCAAGGCGGCAGTCGCCCACCGGAGAGCATACAATCCGATTGTTCAGGCTAGCTACACAGTCCGGACACC
This sequence comes from Verrucomicrobia subdivision 6 bacterium, assembly GCA_947466515.1. GTDB lineage: Bacteria > Verrucomicrobiota > Verrucomicrobiia > Methylacidiphilales > Verrucolacustridaceae > Verrucolacustris. The sequence continues at coordinate 2,146 of CANIEM010000051.1, forward strand.
AGGTCCCTCAAGTAGTGATCTCACCTCCTTGTCCTACCAGCTTGTGCGTCGACCGAGTTTCCCCTTGGATGATTAGTCTATGAATTTACCTATCGAGTATCCGCGCACTCCGCAAACCCCAGTTTCCCATCTGCCCTTTAGTCCGGCTGTTCGGTATGGGGATCTCATTTTTGTTTCTGGGCAAGCCTCGGTAGATCGGACAGGAAAAATCATCTCAGGCACTTTTGAGGAGGAGTTTCGGCGTTCCATGGAGAATCTAATTCAGGTACTGCACGATGCAGGCAGTGATTTGTCCCATGTGCTTAGCACGCGAAATTACCTGAGAGATCCAGCTCATGGGGCGGAGTATCAGCGACTATACGCGGAATATTTTAAGCATCCTTACCCAGCTCGGACCACCATCTCTATGTGCTTACCTCCAAGTCTGCATTATGAAATCGAGTGCGTCGCGGTTCGGATTGCGTGAGGTCTGGGTCTTCGGGTTGTTCCAGTAGGAAAGAACTCTCGGGGTCGATCGGATGGGGTCAAGGGGTAGTGGTTGGAAGATGGATTCCGAAAGCCTGAGCTATCTTAGTGGAGAAAAGTGACCGCGCTTCCGCTTCGCTCAAGTGAAGCCAGGTAGAAATATTTTGGACGCCCTCGTCTGGGGCTAGGGCAGACCCTGCCAAGGTGCCCGTAATGGGAGAGCGGACAACCCGATCTGGGCCTACTTCCACTTCATGGTGGGCAATACGAAAGCGGCCATGAGGCGCTCCTGCTGCTGCCATGCAGTCGGTCGTGAACAAGGCTTGTCCATGGGGTTTGGCTCGAAAATAACTCTGCAAGGTTGCGGGGCGAATATGAATACCGTCGGGAATAAAAAAAGCGGTCAATTCATCCCGACAGAGTAGGCGCTGGATAATGTTGTCGTGGCGCGGTAGATCTGCGGGAGTACCGTTTCCCAAGTGGGTGCAAAAAAGTGCGCCAGCGGAGACTGCTGCATCGATATCATTTTCCGATGCGTTGGTGTGTCCCAAAGAGATATGGATGCCTTGCGCACGAGCTGTCTGGATGAAGGAGGCGCTTTTTGGCCACTCTGGCGCCAAAGTGATGAGCTTGATGTGGCCATGAGCTGCCTTCTGAAGACGTTCCAAATCTGCCAAATTAGGAGGACCCATAAAGCGGGGATCGTGGGCACCGCTATATCCGGGTTCTGGAGAAAGCCATGGGCCCTCAATGTGATAGCCGCAGATCGCTGCGGCAAGGACCGGGTTCTTGGCTCGGATGGATTCAAAATTTTCCAACTTACTGCATAAAGAGGGGATGGAGTCGGTAATTAGGGTGAGAAAAAAACGCTGGGTTTCGTGGGAGGCCAGCCCCTCGACCGCGCGAGTAACATCCGTGGCGGTCAAGCCCGGCTGTTGAAAGTCGACCCCCGCAAACCCATTGACCTGAATATCGAAAAGACAGGATTTCATTGCCCGAAAAACAGGGGTTGGATATGTCGCTGAAAAAGATTGGTGGTGACGCAGGCGGAAATTTTAGCCTGAGCCTGATCCAATACGTTCTGGTAACGATCTCCCATTTCGGCCGCCACTTTAAAGCTGACGTGGAGAAGTTGGCGGAAAGAGGGGTTAAATCGCGGTTGAGATGAATCGTGGGCGAGGGTGTCGGCGAAAGTTTGGCCATCCCATTGGTTGACTTTTGCTGGCTGGGGGAGTTTCGAGCGATCGATATCAATGACCGTCGCATAGGGTTGGCTGAGTTCATCGATTCGAGCCAGAGCTTGGATGTAGATTTCCCGGGCCACGGAGAGGCCATCCCCACCCGCAAGAGAAAGACCAATCAACTCCTCCAGCCAGGTCGTCCCCGCCGTTTTTAAATGGAGGCCCGCGTCGTGTTTGGCCAAAAGAGTATGGATTGGGCGGTAGAGCGAGAACTTATCGCTTCCAGAGTGCACACTGATTTTTAGATTGGAGGGCAAGCCGAACTCGGCCACGGCCATGCGGATTGCGGTGAGGTCCTGCGCAAATTCGAGGGTAAACTGATTAACATTTCCCACGTAATCCACTCCTTTATTGAAGCGGCCGCTGAATTTTGGAGCGATAGTTTGAACGCGTACGCCTTCTCCGGCAAGGGCTCCGAGGATGAGGTAAAGATCGAAAGGAGATTGAGGAGTCTCCGCTTCATCTGTGGAAACTTCCGCGATAAAATTCTCTTCTCCTTTGGACTTGGCGATGTGGAGGTAGATACGGCCGGCCTCGCGAATGGCGGTGGCGTAAACCGAAAGGAAAGTATCGATCTCACTCTGGGGGATCGCGTCTGTCTTCCCCAATTCGGGAATCTTTCGGCCCACGATGGACTGAAGAGAGGTTCGCACGGCATTCGTATCCTCGGGAGTCGCTGGTTGCCGGATAAAATCGGCAACGTCGATCGTGTAAAAATCGCAGTGGGGTAGGAAGCGGTCCACCGTCTTGAGCCCAATGTGGTCTGCATCGAGGTGATAATGGCGAGTCCATCCCGCGGTTTGCACCGCCTTTTGAGCGGCCAGCTGGGTATCGGCGGGGCCAGTGCCGATCAGATTGTGTTCCCGGTTGGATTTATTCCAAACGGGGGTGATGGCAACGCCCTTGGAGGCGGCTTGTTGCAGGGCGGCGAGTTGGGCCACGCCTTGTTTTCCAAAGCGGTCGCCCAGTCCGAGGGAAAATCTTTCAAGCGTCATCGCAAAAAGGTTTTTAGGCACGAAAGTTGGGACTTGATGGTCTACGATTGCGTCGGCTGTACTTGAATAAACTAACAGCATGAAAGGCATGGCTAAAGCATTTTTTAATTTTCATCGGTAGGTTGGAACCAGCAGTAGACGCGGCTGGGGCAGGGGGTCGGATGGATTGGGCGTCCGTTGGTTTAATCTGTTTCGCCTTTAGTTGAAAAGAGCGGAAACGTGAGCATGTGGAGTGGCGAAGTGTGACTTTGTCGAGTGGCACACAACCATGGATCAACCAAGTTGACCCAAAAAATCTTTCGAAAATTTCTGCTGATAGAGTGGACAATATAAAGTCGATACTTTGTCCCTTGCTCTAAATTGTCAACGGCGTGCTATTGCATAGTGGCAGGGTGAATCATTCGCCTTCGGTTTTTTATCCGAGACGAGCATTGGCAATTACCATCAAACTCGTTTGCCTAGGCATAGGCATGATTAGAACCGCATTGAAGAAGAAGGCAGCCTCATCGCGTGAGATGGGATCGAATGGATGTTCGGGTGAAAACCACAAACATAGCGCGATTCGGAACTATCTTTTAGGACGAGTCTTGTCCGGACAACTCCCTGCTGGAGCCAAGGTACCCTCTGAATATGCTTTGGCAAAAAGATTTTCCGCCAACAAAACCACCTGCAATAAGGCTGTTTCTATGTTGGCATCTGAGGGGTATCTGACCAGAAGGCGGGGGGCGGGTACGTTTGTATCGGATTCTAGCATTCGCCAGCAAAGACCATGCATTGGAGTTTTGATGAATTTACGAGCAGGTTCCTTTTTCTCCAACCTATTAGTTGGAATTCAAGAGGAAGCCTTTGAGCGGGGATATGGGGTGCAATTTTTTAGTCCCCCTGTGGGGGAGCACGATCCTGATAAATTTCGACATTTCTTGGAGACTGCGGGAGTTAAGGGAATGGTGATCAATCGGCCATTTCACCAGTCGTTTGCAGGAATGGAAAACCTTTATCTCAATACTTCCGTCCCGCACTCTTTGGTGAGTCAGGTTCAGACCGACGATTTTCAGGCTGGATATCTTTTGGGAAAATATTTCCTAAAAATGGGGCATCGGCAAATTGCATTTATCTCGCAAGATCATAGCCGGAACGATCTTCAACAGCGTGCCGAAGGGTTCCGCAAGGCTCTGGAGGAAGAGAAGGCAACGGATTCCTTGCAGAGGTTTCAAGCCTTTTCAAAAAAGGCCGGTAATTTACATAGCGTTTTGCAGAGAATGCTTAGCGCCGATCATAGAATCACAGGCATAGCCTTTGATTCAGTTTATGTGGCGGGAGAAGCATTCCGTATTCTCAATCATCTCGGGTATTCTGTACCGAGTGCTATTTCCATCGCGGGCATAGGTAATTTGGCGCCTGGAGAGCAAACCCTGCAGATTACTACCATCAACCAGTATCCCCTGCTGATGGGGCATACGGCTGCCGAAACCTTGATTAATCAAATTGAGGGGAAACTAAAGCCTTCCTCGCCGATCCTGATTCCTGTCGAATTAATATCTGGGGAGACGGTTAACCGAATCGAACAGCATGGCCCCAAGGGTTAAAAAATGGTGAAGAACCTTTCTCGACTCGTCTGTTTTGGAGACTCCATCACCCAGGCCTGGGCTTTTTCCTATCAGGACGCATGGCCTGCTCGGCTGCAACGAGGTTTACAAGATAAAGGAAGTCGGATTCTTGTCTATAATCGTGGGGTTAGTGGAGATACCACGGTACAAGCTCTAGACCGGTTTGATGTAAGTATCCGGCCGCATCTTCCGGCTTGGGTTCTCATCTCGTTCGGCATGAATGATTCCAACGTACGTGTCGGACGCAAAACGGCCAGAGTTGGTGTGGAGGAGTATTCGCGGAATCTTGCAGAAATTCTCCGAATGATTCGTGCCGAGGGTGGCGAGGGAATTTTTCTCTGCCTTTACGCTCCTAGTGTAGCGAAACAATCCACCCTCAAAGCGGAGAAGGCTTCGCGGATTCAGCACATGGCGGTTTACCCTGCGTACCGGAAAGCCATGATTTCCTTAGCACGTAAGGAGGGTTGTCCTCTGATCGATATTCCGGCCGGGCTCAAGGCAGCTGGGAAAACGACGTCCAATCTACTTCATCCTGACGGCGTCCATCTGTCGGTGGAAGGGAATCACCTACTGGCGCGTCTTATCTTACCAACCCTTTTGAAGACCATTTATCGAGTTCAGTAAATCCGTTTTCTAGGTTTCCATGGTGCGACTCATTCACCTGTTGGGGCGGGGCATAAATCATGATTGCGAGTGAGTGAAAACATCCCTCAATTTGAATTCATGAACAAAAAGTCTTCTATCCTATTATTCCTCTCTATCGGGCTTCTGGCTTGCAGTAGCTTTCCTTTAGAGGCTGCGGATAAGCCTTGGTCGGGGGAGTACAAGGGGGATGCTCTTCCCTTGCAGTCGTTCCCTCCGTGGAGTGAGGATGTTCATAGTGGAGCCGCGCAAATAGAGATTGCTAAAACGGATAAGGGGAAAGTTTTGCGGGTCGTCATCGGGGACACGAGTCGTCTGGGCTGGCGAATGAGCACTGACTCTATATTCTTTCCTGAAGCTGCTACGCGCATAACGGTTGAGATGAGGGCCCGGATTGTTTCAGGAGACGACTTTCTTCTCGGTCTTGAGCTACGGAAAGGGGCGGCTGGGATGGCTTCGGTACGAATCAATCAGTTTAGTATCGAGTTGCAAGGAGCGCAGCGGATTCAAATTCCCTACTCCGTGGGTTCCGCATCTCACCTCTACAAGCTGGTTCTTGCTGATGGGAAGGTGGACCTATTTGTTGATGAAGGGAAAAAGCCGTTGGCCACCCTTCTGGTTAGTCCTGCGGTGGGGAACGGAAGTGGATGGGCGCATTGGATTGAATTCGGTGATTTCGGAACTCTCTCCGGCCAAGGGGTTGTCGAATACGAATTTGTTCGTTGGCGGTGTGAAGGGCTGTAAGGAAACTTGTGCCACTGCTGGCTGATCCCGCCTTGGATGTGGTCCGATCCCCCCAAGAGGTAGATCGTTTATTTCCGTGGGTCCGGCAGGATCGTCTTCGAGCTATTCCTCATTTAATTAGTCCTGCTTGGGCCATAGACAAGTCTCGCTTTGATCCAGAAGCCTACGCCGAAGCATGGAAAAAATGCGGGTTTGATTCAGTCACTTTGCTGACCGTGCACCATGATGGCCACTATCTTTACCCATCGCAGTTCACGCGTTGCCAACCGGACCGAGATTATTTCGGGGAGCAGGTGGAGAGTTGTCGGCGTAGAGGTATCCACGTTATTCCGTATTATTCTTTGAGCCTCAATAGTCTGGCAGGCAGTGAACATCCCGAGTGGCGGATTCGTGATGTACAGGACCGGGTTCTTGTCCCGGATCACAGGTATTTCTTTCACTATCACTGGATGTGCCTGAATAGTGGGTTTGGTTCTTTTGCAATTCAGCAAATGGTCGAGTTCTGCGAAAAATACGACTTAGACAGTGTCTGGCTCGACATTCTCTATCTGCCGCCCCTTCCTCCACAAAACCGCGGAACCGAAGGCAAGGAAACGTGTTTCTGTTCTTCATGTCATCGGGCTTATTCCGAATGGTATCAAGGAGAGCATCTGATCGAATCCCTCGGAACGGCGAGGCATGAGGAGTTCCGGGCTGAAACCTTTCGGAGATTTTTGATCGCCTTAAAGCGTGCTTTGGCCCGGCTGAAACGGCCGATCGCTCTTTCCTTTAATGGGGCAGGAAGAAAAAGACACTTATACTATGATCGGGTGGATGAGCTTTCGGATTGGTTATCCTCGGAGGCTCATCATGCTGAACCGCGAAGCCTATACTCACGACTTTACTCCAACCAAGGGCATGCTTTCGAACTGATGAGTTGTTCTGAGCTAGTTTGGTCCCATAACGTTTCGAAGACCACCTCGCTTCTTGAACTCGAAGCTGCCACCACTCTCTTGCATGGGGGGACTTACACTTTGGGGATTAACCACGCTCCGGATGGCCGCATACAGGATTCAAACTTAGCTCGCTTGCCCGCATGGGCGGATGCGTGTCGCCACCTGGCTGAGCAGGTTAAGGATTCGCATCCCGTTTTCGAGGTGGGGGTGATGCTTGGAAGCCGCATTTCTCAGGAGATGTTGGGGACGGGTTGGTGGGACATTCTAAGCCAAGGCCAGATCCTGCACAGCTATGGACGCGACATCCAAAGTCTCAAAGCTGCGCGGCTAATTCTCATGGCATCCGATGATGTCACCTTGGAGCAAATTCCTGCGTTAGAAGATTTTCTCCGGAAGGGAGGTCAGGTCTATTGTGATGGCCCCATTTCCCCACGCAGCCCGATCGCCCAGTTCTTGCAAATTCAGGTGTACCCAGCCGAGCCGATGGACTGTTATTACCTTCTGCCTAGGACGGCCGAGTTAGCCGATGGGCTTCTCTCCGGGGAGCCAGTTTATTTCAGCGGAGCTCAGGCGACGGAACTTCCCGCAGATGGGTTTGAGGTGCTGGCCGATTTAATCCCTCCCTTCGCCCGTAAAGAGCGTCTGACCGACATTCAAATCGCCCCGAACTTTCCGGCTTTAAAATCTCAAAAGAATTGGGCCCCGGGTTTAATCCGGCGCAAGGTGGGGTCTGGTTCCCTAGTTGCAGGTGCGCTTCGACTTTTTCATGCCAATGGGGGAGAACTTCGTAATCCGTGGCCCAAGCAGCTGGCGCTCAATTTGGTCCGCAGCCTTTTAGTGGGACAGGCCGTGAAGATTTCTGGGCCCCATTGCTTGGAAGTCGTGGTGACACGCCGTTCTAAGGACGTTCATATCTGGATTTTAAATCAACTCTACGATGCCAGCCGCTGGATTGATGGCCGGGCAGATATCTATGCTTTTGCCCCTATTTTGCTATCGATCGATCCAGTTCGACTGGGTTTGGGTAAACTGGAAGAGGTTGGGGTGGAAGGAGCCGATTTGGTGAAGCAAGCCCAAGGTAGGATGGAAATACGTTTTACGATGAAGGGGGTATGTTCTAGCTTTCGTCTTTTTTCCACGTCCTCCATCGCCTCGTCACCCACTCCTTCCAAGACCGTTCGGGCAAAAAAATAGCACACAGACAAGGAGGGTGGGTGCTGACCTAGGACAACCATTCAGAGGGGAATGGCTAGCCCACCCGATTTTTCGTTTACCTTGCCCCTAATGTTGGCAGGGCAACGTCATGAAAATCTTTGATTGAGGCAGGATCTCTGTTGATTAAAAATCAATTTAGTTTTCCTGCCAGAATCTCTGGGGTCCGGACCCCTGGGCGCTGTTCGCCACTTATGATTACGGTTTTTCCCTGCCATTGCACGCATGGGAGCACAGCTCGACCTGTGGGTAGTTCGCCAGAAAAGGTCCATGAATCGGTGGGAATATCGTAGCTTTGGATGGCACTAGGAAAGCCGGGATGTTGGGCTAGCGGTCGGAACTGGGCGAGGGAGCCATCATCGCCAGTCAGAATAAGGAGCCTGCCGGAAAGTACGGGAGCGGGAGTGGGAGCGGCTACCGCTGGTTTGAGCATGGGCGCACGCAGAACCCAACCTTGATCTGAGCGATAACTCCAAATTTCTTTCAGGTAGTTCCGGGATATCTTTCCATTGGGATTCGATTCCAAGCTGGTACCGCCGACAATAAAGAGTGTGCCGTCATGCGTGCCCGCAGTACTGAGGAAGCGTGGTTTTCCTGGGAGGGATGGGATCTCGATCCATCGAGCGGTCGGATTGCTTAGGTCGAGGGTGAAGGCGCGGTTCACGCATTCCAGCTCCCCAGGTTTTTCGTTCCCGCCAACTATATAGAGGGTAGTGCCAACCAAGGCTCCACAGTGGTTGGCTAATGCAATGGGCAGAGGATGCAGGTTTTCAGTCGTGAGCTTGTTCCTTTTCCAGGTTAGGCGAAAGACGTTGCCATAATGTCTCTGCGAATCGCTGCCTCCGACGCAGAAGATTCCGTCCGTAGTCGTCACGCTCACTCCATATCCGAGTGGCATGGGTAATTGACCCACAGTGCTCCAAGCGCCGTCTGGCTTTTCGAGTGCATAGACGGTGTCATGCCATTTTTTGATGCCGCCATTCCATGGCATTTGATCAGGAAAGTGCGCGCCTCCTCCAACAAGGAGGCAGCCATCCGCAACCCCTGCGAAGGCTCCGGCAAGGCCGAGCTTGCTGGGGAGATCTGGCAAACGCACCCAATCCGATAAGGGAATCGCACCGCTGGGCATCATAAGGCCAAGGCAGGATCCAGTTCCCTCCAGCAAAACCACAACATACGAGGTAGATGAAACGGCCCTTTATACATCGTGCCCTTGGCCCGTGAAGAGAGACTGCCATCGCGGTGAAGATATCCAAACCACTCGCCGTGTTCGGTGTCGGAAAAGTGCTGGAAGCTCCAGTCATGCACGAGGCGGTGCATCTCGGCGTAGCGCGGATTACCTGTCAGTTTCCAGGCTAGGAGCGTAGCGATGATCGCCTCGTTGTGCGGCCACCAGAATTTCATATCGTGCCAGTATTCTTGGACCGGAAGGCCCTTCAAATCCGTAAAGTAAAGAAGGCCTCCATGTTCAGCATCCCAACCGCGTGTCCACATACAATCGAGAATCCGTGCGCCCAGCGCGATGAGGCGTGCATCGCTGCGGTGGCGCCCCTCATGCATGATGAACCATGCGCATTCGATGGCATGACCTGGGTTCAGCGTGCGCCCGTCGTGATGGTCGAGAATCCCGCCGTCCGGAGCCACGCACTCCATTAACGCGCCGTGATCGGGCTTAAAGAAATCGCGTTCCACCTCGATGATCCAGTGATCGATCCATTCGCTCAAGGTTCGGTCTGAGATATGGAGATCACCCAAGTTCGTTCGCAGCTCCTGTGCCGTGACGATGCCGATCATGAGAGGGGCGAGGCCTTTCATTGGGCGAGTCGGCTCGAACTTCGGCTGCATCACACCAGGCGTGAAACTAGTTCGAATGAAAGTTTCAAAGCAGTTCGTCGCATCCTCCGCCGAGCGGGCATCGCCTGTAGCCTTGGCATACGCGGCATACGAGATTGCGGCGAATGCCTCGCTAAAAACATAGCGCCTCATACGGAGGGGTTTACCTTCGCGCGTCACGCTGAAATACATTTTCCCATCGTCTGCGTAGGCATGCTTGCGGCTGAAATCCACGCAACTCTTGGTCGCCTCCAGCCACTCGGTGCGCTTTGCCACCGTATTGTAAAGGGTTCCGAATATCCATCCCGCCCGCCCTTGGAACCAGATGCTCTTGTCGGTATCCACGACGGACCCATCCCGATCCAGACACGTCATGATTCCGCCGTGTTTGTGGTCCAGACCGTGCCTCAGCCAGAAAGGAATGACATCGTTGAGAAGGGTGTCGCGATACTTGGAGGTGAGTAAGCGACACTCGTCGGCGTCGGTCAGATTGCTGGGTGTCGTAATGCTACCATTCTCCTTTGCGTCCGAACTTTGCCGTGGCCGCTGCGCTGAAGGCTTTGCCGGCAATATCGAGCGACTGCAGAATTTCTGAATTGGTTTTTCCACAGGTATCTTTCGATGCTGGTATGACCGTCTGGCACTCATTGGCATCCATGAAAGAGGCAGCCTCGACGAGTTTTGCCAGATCCTCATCGGGGATGGCGAGGAAGCCATGTTTGTCGGCGTGGATCACCTGGCCTGGCTTAACGCGCGTGCCAAAAACCTCCACCTCGCAATTCCATCGCACTGGGACGCCGTAGGCATGGCCCACGCAAAGTCGGCGAGCAAGAGCCTTAAAACCCGCGTTGCACATTTCGTCCAAATCTCGGATGGCTCCGTCGGTGATCGTCCCGACGCATCCCAGAGCGCGATGGGCGCTACTATTCACTTCTCCCCAGAAAGCACCATAGGTATTGGGTTTGTCCAAATCCTGAACGACGACGATTTTCGGACCGGGGATCGAGGCTACATATTCCCGATACTCTCGGGTCGAGTGGGGATTGGTTTTCGTGTGGGCAACATTCCCAGGTTCGATGACCACGGTCACAGCCCTACCGATCATTGGGCCCATCTGGGGCATAAAATCCTTAGTTTCTTCTAAGTTAAATCCCTGGTGCCCGGCGTCATGCCTAGTGATCTGTTCCCAGCCATTATAAATTGTTGGGGTGTTCCATCGTTTGAGCTTCAAAAGATCGGAATAGGGGAGCGAGGGAGTAGAATTTGACATTACCTGAAATTAATCGTCAGGCTGGTCGAAATCAAACAAGGCACCCAAACCGCGATCGAAGTGGCTCATTCACCTTGAATTCACCAGAGAGGGATCGAACTCGTAAGCTAAGGGGCAGCCCCTTTACTTAAGTAGCGATGCGTTCGATGCCTGCCAACATTCTGCTTCCAGCGCTACCTGACCCCGAGGCCCTTTCCGAAGCGGTCCTTTTTGCGTTCGATGATCGCGCTTTCCCTTTTCGTGCCTATGCCGAAGTCCGCCTCTCAAATAGCCGAGCCTCGAGTATCGTGGTACCAGCCGGCCCTCCCGGTTCGCACGATGAGCTGGCGGTTTGCTATGGATGCAATCTCAAGATTGGTGACGTCTTTCACATGTGGTACATGGGCAACAGTGGCCCGCGAACCAATTGGGCCGGCCATGAGCGCAAGGTCTGGCGAATGTCCTATGCCACGAGTCGAGACGGGTTCCATTGGGAAAAACCGGTTCTCGGCTTAGTGGAGTTCAATGGATCCAAAAAGAACAACATTGTGGAATTTCCTGCGATGGATGAGCACATTTGCGCGAATGCGATTCTTCACGATCCCGAAGAAACTGATCCTGCCCGTCGGTTTAAAATGATCTTTGAAGGGGTCACGCCGGATCCAGAAATCCGCAAGAGGCTGGGGAGCAATGTATATTGGGGCGCGGCGTTTAGTTCCGACGGACTTCGATGGACGCTCTCCCCCAAAAATCCGCTGGGTCACAGCTTGGAGATGTCAGGTCTCATAAAACATCGGGGAATGTACTATCTCAACGGGCAACAGCCTTCTTGGCCGCACAGCAAGGTCATGGCCCGTGCCCTCTGCACTTTTGTCTCCGCCGATTTCGACCACTGGTCGCCGATTTCGGCTTTGGGAATGAATCGGGCAGGGGACCAAACGGGTCCCTCTACTTCCGCCAACGTAAATCATGAGAAGGAAGTCCATCTGGGAGCAGCCATGTCGAATCGAGGCAATGTCATTCTTGGTATCTATGGAATGTGGAATGGGCATCCGTCGCGGGATCGCCGCCTGGTCTGTATGGATCTTGGGTTGGCCGTCTCCCATGATGCGATTCACTTTCACGAACCGATTCCTGATTTTCCATTTCTATCTGCACGTGAGATGCCGGGCAGTCTGATTGGAATTTCCCCGGGTCTGGTCCAGGGGCAGGGAATGATCAATCACGAAGACCGTACGCTTTACTGGTTTTCAAACTGGCGATCGGTGGAAAGTCAGGGCGTTTTCGTGGTTTCTTGGCCTAGGGATCGTTTTGGATGGCTCCAAGCCTTCCGCTCTGAAAACCTAGCGGGCTGTTTAAACCGTGAGGCTCGGCCGCCTCACCGGGTTATCACCTGCCCGATCCAGATCACCCATGGTACCGCCCATGTCTTTCTCAATGTGGATGGATTGGGGGAGCATACCCACCTGCAAGTCCGCTTGGTCGATGAGGGATTTCGTCCGGTTCCAGGGTGTGAAGATCCAGTTGCCATCATGGAAAACGGCCTGCGTGTGCCAGTGCGTTGGAAGGGCGCTTCGGCCCTAGAAAAAAAACACGGACGCGTCCGACTGGATATCCAATTCGAAGGTATCCGGCCCGAAGATGCGAAACTCTATGCCGCCTATGTCAGCCACGCCGGAAACGACGCCAAGGCCTGACTCTCAAAGAGAGGCATCCATCATGGAAAGAAAAGCATTCAGCCGTGGAAAAAAAGATCGGGAAGACCATCAATCGGCCTCGGAGCCTATCTTGGGTAAAGATAACATCGTAGATCAACGTCTGATCACCGCTCGGATCATTGAGGGGAAGCCCCACCATAATGTGATTTATTCGGCGGCTACGGGGAAAGACGGGAAGATTTATCTGGGCCTGAGCGCGGAGCAAGACCAGCCGGGGATTTCCGCCCAGTTGATCTGCTACGACCCGGATGCGGACCGATTTGCGGACATCGCTGATCTGGGAAAAATCATGCCACCTCCTGCAGGCAGTCTACGTCATCCGCATTCAAAAATTCATACGGCTATCTGCATCGGGGACGAGGGGAAGGTTTTCGCGGCGACCCATATGACGGCCCCGCCAGCCGGCGAGGATTTTTATCACTATTGGCATGTTTATAATGACGCCTCGCGGTGCTTTGAGGGTTCCCGCCTGATCATTTACGATCCTAAGACCAAGAGGGTGGAGGATTTTGGCGTGGTTTCTCCCAAAGGGGGTTGTCGTTGGCTCACCTACAATCCAGACAGGGAAGAGCTTTATCTCACTAGCTTTTTAAAGTCCCACTTCATCGTGGTGAAAATCAAAACCGGGGAGGTCAAAGATCTGGGCCGCATTTCCCAATATGATTTCATGGGTCCCTGCTACAGCGCCTGTGGGTATGCTTATACCACCGACTGTCAGGGTTTTCTGCTCCGCTATTCTCCCAAGGAGGAAAAGCTGGAAAAGCTCCCGCTCCAGATCCCCAACGCTCCATGGCGCACGAACGATGGCAATGGCGTTTGGCATTTTATCGCAGGTCCAGACAAGGTGAAGCTCTATGGGGTCAGCGCGATCGGGCAACGGGTTTTTGAGTTCGATCCCACCATTGGGGGATACGGGCAAATTCGAGATTATGGCACGCTCTATGGGGAGGATAAAATGGGCGCCTATTCGCTGGACGTTCCCTTGGGACGCACCATGGCAGTAGGGCAGAACGGGACCCTCTACTTCGGAACAAAAAACTATGTTTCCGGTCAACCTGGCTCCCATATCGCGGCGATTGATATTCAAAGTGGGACTAAGACTTACTACGGGCGGATGCAGGTGGAAGGACTGGCCCAAATATCTACTCCCGTGGCAGCCACCGTCGGACATAACGGCGATGTTTATTTTGGTTCCGAACAACCGGGAAAACAAAATCCGCTCCAACTCATAATTTTCAATCCGGCAGGCATCAAGAAAAAGTTACCGGCTCAAATCAAAGAGCGCTATCGGGAGGTTCCGTCGTCTCCTCTTAGCCCTCTCCTGTCCAGTTACCATTTTCCGACCGTGGCGCAAAATTCTGTTTTTGTCACCCGGGGAACCTTCTATGCCCAAGAGCTAGGGGTGAGCGGCAGAACACCCCTCATTCCGAGAAATGAGTGTGCCATCACTGCACTCACCATGGGAAACCATGGAGCGCTCTTCGGAGCTACCTCGGGGAAGAGATCCCACTTATTTCTCTACCTGCCATTAACCAAAAGATTCATCCCGCTGAATACGTTCGGCGGGGGCGAGTCGGTATGCCGGAGCATGGTAGCGGATCGGCAGGGGCGAATTTACTTTGGAACGATGCCTGCCACCGGTTCCGATCAAGCAGGTCGTCTTTATCTTTATGATGCCTTCGCCAAGGATCTGCTGATTCAAAGCTTGGATGATCGGGATAAAGGGGAATTCTGCCTCCTTTTCAAGCCTCCCTCTGCCGAGTTGGCTGGAATTGAAGATCTAGGCGTGGCTGTGCCCGGTGACGGCATTGGTTGCATGACAATCGATGCGGATCAGAAAAAGATTTATGGCCTTTCGCAGCATTCTGGTCGTTTCTTCATCTATGACTTGGAGAAACGGAAAATGACGGTGAAGGAAGTCACCATCGATCCGGTGAAAAAACAGAGCAATGTCTCCCGGGCCATTCTCTGTGCGGGGGGGAATGTCTATTTCTCTGGCCAGCATGGAACCCTGATTGCCTATATGCCCCAAGAGGATGTTTTTAGGAAAACCAGTATGAAAATACCGGTCAGTCCAGGCCGGGAATACCTCAACACCGTCAGCGCTCTGGCCTTGGCGGATGACGGCATAGTCTATGGGGGAACATATGCGGATGGATACTTCTTTGCTTTTGATCCCAAAGACGAGCAGCTGATCTCTTTGGGTAAACCGGCCAATGAAAGCCATATCCGAAGCCTGACCGTTGGGCACGATGGGATACTCTGGGGGCTATGCGGATCCAATGATGAACTGGTCCATTTGGTTCGGTACGACCCAAGGAAACGAGATCTGAGCGACTTGGGGATGATGAGAGCCAAAATCCCAAAAACTTGGGTCGCACATCAGGCGGATGTTCTGATTACAGGGAATAATGGCGAACTGCTTATCGGCGAGAGCGACACCCTATCCCATCTGTTGATTTACTGTCCTCCGATCGAAAAGAGATAAGGCGAGCCGGAAGTGAGCCGGTTTGACTTACGGCGATGAGAGTTTGAGAACGATGTATCCGTAGTTTTCCGCAACTGAAAGTGCAATGCCGGCGGAGGGAACGATGTCTTTCGTCTGCAGATTGATCGATGGAGTCTGCTCCACAATGGCAATCTTC